>CAYUBG010000035.1:621-8532 GCA_964442995.1 uncultured Candidatus Saccharibacteria bacterium
ATCGCCAGAAACAATCACCGCTTTCTGATAGTTCTTCATTTCTTTCACCGCCCACAAAACCAGCTCTGCATCGACATTGCCCTTGATAACTTTTTTGTCTTCTGGTTTTTCTTCGGCGAGTTTTTGCATGTCCTCCGGCTTAACAGCCTTGGTCATGTCGAACGTTGGCTTTAATACTATTAAATAACCTGCCTCGTGCAACTTCATGTACATATCTTCATGCTCAGGCATATGACCAATAAACATGAAGGCCTTTGTAACGCCATGCTTTTCTTCGAGGTATTTGCGGAACTTACGCCAGTCCATTTTCCAACCGAGCTTCCGAACACCCAGGTTTAAATTCTGATTGTCTATAAAAGCATAATTATTCTGTTTACGACGACGTCTGTACATAGTATGTAATTACATTAACCCCATATAGCGACTTTGCCAACTGTGTCCGCAAATTTTTGCAGCTTGGCCTCTGGGATAAACTCAATAATACCAACCAATGCGGTCTTTAAGTCGCCATCGGGGCTACGATAGGCATAGTCAGGATTGCCATCAACCACAACATCATGGGAAAACCCAAGATTCTCCAGCTTGGCCCCGTCCCACATAGCAATAACTGGATTCTGCCCCTGTTCTGTCTGGGTCCTTGCAGACGCAAGCGGACTATTGCCGTCAGAGTATTTAATCATTCCTCTTGTTTGCTCTATCGTGGCAGCAAAAACTAAATTATCCTCTATGGCTTTTTTGAGTCGGGGATGCTCTGTCCCGTTAAGCAAGACTGTGGAAGGATCTATTTCCTTGCCAAATGCAGCAGGGCCTTCGACCGCCTTAGTGGTCAATAAATCTGATAATTCGTTTTCATCCCTGTACTCAAGGTCCTCTACGGCCATAAACAGAAATGGAATTTTTATTTGATCACCCGAATCTAGGATATGCTCACTTGTAGTTTCAGTTTTTGTTTTAGGTTTAACCATAGTTTATATTTTATCATATTGCTTATGATTGGTCAATTTATAGGATTTCAGACTATCGCTGTTTCAGCTTCTGGTTCGGCAATTTTTAGCGGTTTTTTACTCTTTATTTCGTAACGCTTGCCAGTTAATGGAGACTCAATGTAATCATCGTTGAGTAAATTAATGAACTTGGCCAAATCTTTGGCATCCATAATAATTATGGCGCCATTGTCATCAATCATCAGATCAATACCAAGCTCTTCGGCATGTTTCATGAGCTCTTCTTGGTTCACACCACTTACATCGACTTTCTGTAATTTATTCACTAACGTCTTCTGGCCGGCAACTAAGTTTTCCCAGGACAGCCCCGTGTCAAAATGAAAGTTAAAGTTCGCCTGAATCTCGGCCATTTTCTTGGCAGCAATGCCGTACTTCTTGGCATTATAGCCAAATAGTTGCTCGAGCTTCGTCTGATTAAAAACGTACATCTCATCACCTAACACAAGAAGCTGGTTATCAGGAGGGATCTGTATGCTGCCTTCTGCATCGTATGGCACAAATTTACCACTACGAATCATCCACGATTTTGTACCCTTTACCAGACTACTGCCCGGCAGAGCTTTAATTATATAGAATGGCCATGGAAAATCTTTGTGCGTACAGCGTGCCACCAAACCTTTTAGACGCTTTATATCATGCTCCGCCTCATTGAATGTCTCGATTTCAGCTTCTTGCGTCCGTAGCCAACCCAGCAGTTCTTTGGCCTTGTGCACATTGTCCATGCTCGTTTTTTGCAAAACATTCTCTTCGCTTTCACCCTCTTCAAACGCCCGCACCGTCATACCCTCGGCTGCTCCGCTTAGTACATTCTCTACAAGCCCTTCGATTATCAACTCTTGTAATTGTGCAAGTAAATCCTTGCTAATAACCGGCCGATAAACCACCTGATTTTTATTGAACAAAAATAGCTCAATCTTCAGTTCTTCAATAACGGGCACCACATTATTTGCCCACAGAAATACATCAGTTGGTTCTGGTTCTTTTTGGTTATCCGCTAAATCTGCTAGATGCTCTTCGTCCATTATTACCTCTTAGTTGTTTACACAGTCAACGTTTATTCTACCGTAAAGTGAATCAATAAAACGATGTAAAATCAGACTTCTAATTACCGCAAATACAGTGGTATGCTACTTACGATGAAAAGAAGACTAGCAGCCCGTGCAATCATAGTTAAGGAAGGAAAATTATTGTGTCTGCGGCAAAAAGCATACCGTGGATACACCAGTGACTATTGGTGCGTACCTGGTGGTGGCATAGATGATGGCGAATCGCTTACCGATGCCCTCTCACGAGAATTAATCGAAGAGCTTGGAGTAAAACCACAGATCGGAGAGCTTACTGTATATCCAGCAGTTCTTTCATAAAGCAGCCAGCCGTGAAGAAATCGAATTCTTTTTCCGTATACTCAATACCGACGATTATATAGACATCGACTTATCAAAAACGACATATGGCAGCGAAGAGATAGAGACAGTAGAATTTATCGACCCTTCACAAAAAGACGTACGCCCACGGTTTCTGAAAGACGAATCTTTAGAGAGCCTAGAGGCCAGACCAACCAAGATATTTAACTATTTGTAATAACGACGTCATGCAAGTTATCGACGAGTATCAGCTTTTCATGTTTTGGGTCTAACTCGTCTAAGTGTGGGATGTCGCCGTTCCGGCGAATAACCAAAGCCCTGGAGCCAAGATTGGCTGCTAGTTCCGCGTCAACGTACTGATCGCCAATAACTAACAAATTCTCTGGATCTATTGCGTGCTTTTGCATCCAGCTTATCGCCACTCGTGCATCTGGCTTGCGAAACACAACCTCATCACCTGTTCGAATCTCGCCAATACATTCTGCCAATACTGTTGCGGCAACAATGACACGGGGGCTCGCGGTACCTCTTCCCTCGTGAGCACGATTCGTGACAACTAGCTGCTCAATGCCTATATGAGCAGCCCGTTGAGCCAGCAACACGGCATCGTTGAATAGATGTTCCTCTGGTTTATCGTACTTAGGATCTTGCTTTCGCAAAAATGTTTCTAGCATTTGTGCCAATTGTTCATCCGTCTCTAGCCCCAACGTACTTCGTATGGAATCTTCTAAAGATCCGTGGTAATTGTCTGCCATATGCTCATGTGTAGGCATTACCAAACCATGTTCTGCTACAACCTCGCCTATCAGTTCTTCATACAAACCAAAACTATCCAGCAATGTACCGTCTAGGTCCCAAATTATGCCTTTCACTTCATGAATTTCATTGATCATATATCTTCTTCTATCTGCGACTAGTTACTATTGTTCTTCCAATACTTTTTTGTAGGCTAGTAATTCTTGCTGCAACATTTGTTCAAACAGCATGTTCTTAGTCGAAAATAAGCCGCTTACTATCCTGCCAAATAATCCGCTGCCTTTTGTAATAACTGATAGACTTACTAGTGTTTCGTTTGCATTTGCGCCCTGAACAAACTTGTATGTGGACGCACTTACTAAACCAGATGATTCATTTGCTACCGTAATTTTTTCTTTAGGGATAAACTCCGTAACGGTATACTCCCCAGAAACCTCGTTACCACCTAATGACCTGTATTCTCGCCAAGAGTCACCAATGACAGATAGACGGTCAACCCCCTCAACCCTATCCAATCCTTGTACATAATTATGACGATGCGCAATATCCGTAAACGCATCAAACACTTCTACTAATGGCTTATTAATTGTAATGCTTGTTGCTAGCTTCATTGATTACTAACGCAATTAAATGTCTACAATACTTACTCGAATTTGCTCGGTAGTGTCGCGGTCCCGAACGGTTACCGTGTCATCTTCTAGTGTCTGAAAGTCTATGGTTACGCATTTTGGCGTGCCAATTTCATCCTGGCGACGATAACGTTTACCAATGTTGCCATTGTCGTCCCACATAACATTGCCATACTTATTTTTCATTGCTTTGTAGACTTCTTGAGCTTTCTCCACCAACTCTGGCTTGTTCTTGAGCAGTGGCGAGACAGCCATTTTAATTGGAGCTAGATCTGGATGAAGTTTTAGAACCGTTCGTTCTTCGCCACTGGGTAATGTCTCAACATTATATGCGTCACACATAACCGCCAAGAACATACGTCCCATCCCAACAGAAGTTTCTAGAATCCAAGGAATGTATTTCTCGTTTGTAATAGGATCTTGATAGTTTAAGTCTGTGCCTGAAAACTTCATATGTTGAGTCAAGTCATAGTCTGTCCGGTCATGGATACCTTCTATCTCGTCAAAACCAAGTGAAGGAAAATTGTATTCGATATCCCAGGCATCTGAAGCATAAAATACCAAGTTATCGTGTTGTTTCCAGCGCAAGTTTTTTTCCTGAATACCAATGCTGAGGTACCAGTTCCAACGATCTTGCTTAATTTTATCGTAAGCTTCTTTATTCTCGTGTGGTTTAACAAAATACTGAGTGTCAGCCTGCTCCATTTCTCGCGTTCGAAACAAAAAGTTTCGGGGACTAATTTCGTTGCGGAATGCCTTGCCGATCTGGGCTATACCAAATGGTACTTTCATATGTGTAGTGTCGACTACGTTTTTGAAGTTGAGATAAATCCCCTGGCAAGCTTCACCTGGCAAATAAACAGGCCTGTCATCTTCACCCGTAAAGTTACCTAAGTTCGATTTGACTAATAGATTGAATGGTCGTGCTTCGGTAAAGTCTTTATTACCGCACTTTGGACATTTAATCTTGTCGCGGTTAGCATCGAAAAGCTCGTTTAATTCTGCCTCTGTCATTTTTTCGTCAGCTGTAACACCTATTGCGCCCAGCTCTTTATCGACGCGGATTCGCGTATGGCAAACCTTACACTCGGCCAAAGGGTCTGAAAAACCGGACGTATGCCCGGAAGCTTCCCACACTTTAGGATTCTTAAACATAGCTGAGTCTATACCAACATAATCATCTCGGTTACGTACGTTCGCATTCCACCATGCAGTTTTAAGATTATTCAAAAGCTCAACACCGAACGGGCCAAAATCGTACAATCCCGCCTCGCCACCATAAATTGCAGACCCAGGATATACGAAACCACGGCGTTTACACAAACTTACAATATCTTCTAATTTTACTTCGCTCATTTGGGGTAATTATACCAGACAATGCATTATTAGAACCGATAAACAGAGAATAAGCCTTTACTGATTTAGCTCCAGTGGGCGTCGGTAACCCTCACCTGTGGGTATCGTTACCATGCGTTCGGCAAAATTGACCAGGTGTGCGTATGTCACATCATGCGGATCATTACCCCTAAACAGTTCGATGGTATCGCCAGGTGTTTCTTTTGAAGCACCCGCAAAAGTTAACGTCCCATCAGACTGCAATGCAAAATCGAACCCGTCGAATATGCCACTCTCGATTTCGGGCGCACACAACCCTTGTGCCTCGTCTCCAACTAGGGGTGGACCGATTTGTATTGGCGTTTTGTCATAAGCCGACTGATAGAGGTTTGCAATATTAATGCGCAGGTCGTTAGTCATGGGATCAACATGGATAGTCAACGTGCCCCTACTTTTTCGAATCTGTGTCGGGTCGATGTGATTACGATCTATTACTGGCCTGCCATCTAGCAGCGGGACGCCCACATCCCAAGCCACTGGCTGCGCATCAACGCCATATTCGTTTTTTAGCTTTTCTAAATCTATACCATTCAACACTTTGCGCGATAAATAGTTACCCGACTTGGCCTGCTCGCCCGGTAAGGTGTCTAAACTCATAATGTAATTATACCGTGGTTTTTTTACACTATCCAAAACTAAATATGCTGCTTGGCAAGAGTCGATATCAACTGTGCCACCACCGGTAAAACATCTCGAGCATCAGTCTGTACATTCACTAGCTCCCTACCAGATGTAGATGCAAATAGTATGCGTAGTAGTTTAATGTGTTTTGCCGTAAAAGGGCCACCTCCCTTTTTAAACCCCATATCTTCAAAAGAGAACAGATAGTTTTCGGTAGCTTGCAGAGGGTTGCCAATCGTATCTGATTTGAGGTTTGGGGCGGTCCCGCCCAAGCTGATCAACTGCGCCTCGAACCACGGCTGTATCATTGGTAGATTTGCGGAATAGGTATCAAGTAGCTGCAGCGCTGACTGCAATAGTTCGAAATGCGCTGTGTCCGTATGATCTTCTGTCGCTCTATTGATTCGCTTAAGGATATCGTACGTAAACATTGTTCTGTCGATATCTTTTACTATATTCGAGTAATGCATATCGAGCCGTGTCGAAACAAGCGTCGCAAGCTCGCCTCGTCCTTGTATATACCCGATAGTAGATACGCTAAATAGCTCTATGCCGCCTGCCATTTTACTTTTTATTTTTCGTACGCCCTTTGCCACAAGCCGAACTTTACCCTTATCTGGCGTAAGTACAGATATGATCCTATCTGCTTCACCGTAGTTTGTACGGGAAAGCACAATCGCCTGGGTTACCACTTGATTCATTTTGTATGTACGCTCGTTGTCTGTGCGATTGCTTCGCACAAAAGATCATTGGTTGTTACGGGTTTGTATAAATATGCTGCAACCCCAATCTTTTCGGTCAGAATAGTGTTCTGCATGATTGTTGCATCAAGAATCGTAAGTAATATTACCGGTATCCGTTGCCACTCTACATACGAACGTAGCTCATATAAAAACTCAATACCATTATGGCCCACAAGTTGTGGCTCCAAAATAATTACGTCCACTACCCTATGTTCATCAAGACTGTGAATTGCCGACTGCGCTGTTTGTGCCGTTATAACTTTATACCCTGCACGCTTTAGAGCATTGCCATAAACCCGTGATGCATTAGGGTTTGGTTCGATAAGCAAAATTGTCACCATTATACTATTGTTAGTTGCGGGACCATCGGTAGTGACGTGGCTAGCCCCTGTTGTTTATGATACCTAGAAGCCCGGAGCCTAGAAGAAACCGCCCGCAAAAGGGCATCTGCCATATAAATTCCCGCCCCATTTCCAATACTAAATGCTGGAAATGGTTGCGTCTTACCCCCATATAATCGACGAGCTTTTCGCAGTACATCTGTCGTGATACCAGATCCTTGTGCGTATAGTCCGGCAACAGCATTCTGACGACTCGTATGGGTCGCGAGAGTTACGGCCGGCGTAGGCACACCAGCAAAAGTTTGCGCAGTAATAAATTCATAACCTAAATTTACCAGTGCTAACATAAGGCCTGGCCCATTCGACATCACTGGGTGTTGGTTTTTGCTCATAAGCAGCTCAAATCGGCAGCCCATCTGCTTAGAATATGCATCTAATACTTGGGCAACATCGTATAGTACCGAGCTCAACATAACTGGTCGCAAAGAAACGTCTGTTTGTTTAGCATATATTTGCATAGCAATTGTCAGACTATCGAGCAACGCAAGGTTTGCTTCTACCGTGCGGCGGATATCAGCAAGCTCTTCTGCGGTTTGAACATATTCGGTCTGGCGTGCGATGTACGTGAGTGGAGATTTAAGCTGCTCAACTACCAATAAAAAAGCTTTTGCATGGTCAAAATTAGCATAATTTTTTTGTTCAGTATGCAAATCTTTCGCCAACACTGCTACCCTCTTTCTACTGTGCAGTATACCAGGCCAAATTACTCAGTTGAAGTTTCTGGCTGATTCCACAACAACACGTATCCTGTCGCTACGGTACAAACACGAGATTTGCTAGCACGATCTTATCGAGGTCGCCTACAAACTGAACAGATTCCGTCCATACCCGAAGAGTCTTGTCGCGCATGGGTAGTATTATCATTGACCCCTGCTTGGCATTGGCAATCTCACCTTCAACACGTATACCAACTACACTAGAAACCTTTGGTGCGCTATAGGGGCTTATTTTGACTTTGCCATTTTTTAACGCTGAGTCAAATTGCTTAATATTCTGCG
>CAYUBG010000036.1:0-2769 GCA_964442995.1 uncultured Candidatus Saccharibacteria bacterium
TTCATCGTAGAAGCTGCGGCAATCGGTACAAAAGTACCTTTTGGAATGCGGACAAAGCCGTGGCGTACCGCCATCTCGAGGGTGCTAATCATACTACGTCCGTCCATCGCGACCTTTTTGCCATGATGAACAGCAGCGTTGATGATCATCTGTACGCGGTTCATATTAGTACTAAACAGCCCAACAAAGATTCTGCCCGGGGCTTGATCCATGATATCGATGAAGCTCTGCTCTATCGTACTTTCACTTGGCGTACGACCTTCACGGTCGGTGGTAGTACTCTCGCTCAACAAGGCAAGGACCCCCTCATTACCAAGTTCGGTTAAGCGATCAACGTCAGTTCGTTCGTGATCGAGTGGATTTGGGTCAAGTCGAAAGTCGCCCGTATTGATTAAACGACCGACAGGCGAATCGAGCACAATACAGGTACTACCTGGTATTGAGTGCGTAACCCGTACTAACTCGACGAAAAATTCGCCAATCTTTAATCTTTCATGCGTGTCTTCGTTCATGGTGACCGTTTTAAGCTCAAAACCATCTGGCATCGGTAAGCCGAAGTTCTCGAAGATTTCCTCAACGCGACCAATAGTGAACTTACTGCCATATATTGGCGCTGGGAACATCGGCACGATGTGTGGTAACCCACCGATATGATCTAAATGCCCGTGAGTAATAAGGTATGCCTTGATCTTGGGGCGAATCGATTCTAGGTATGTAGTATCGGCGACTGCATAATTGATACCCGGCAAATCAACACCAAGGTCGTTACCACAGTCCATGATAACCGCATCGTTCATATACTCTACGACGATCATATTTTTTGAACCACCACCGTCCATGCCGCCCAGGCCGATGACCTTGAGCCGTGGCTGGTCGTCAATAAAGTTTGCCCGAGGTTTTGGCTGGGCGTTGCTGCTGGCATCAAGATATGGGCTCGCGATACGATGCGCATCTTCTGCATTACGCTTTGGCGCTCGCATATCGGCACCACGACTGGCACTCCGTACCACTGGCGCAGCTGCTGTCGTATTTTGGATATTTTGCCGCGTTGCACGAGGACCACGGTTTTGGTTCGGGCGATTGTTGTTTCGTGGCCGAGGTTTATTGTTTTGTTGTTTGGGATTATTATCCATTTTCTTCCTTGCTTATATTAGGAGAATTTTAATTTTCTAGTTTAGTGATTATGGCTGGGATGCTTGCAAAATCATCTAATAAGATTTGGCGCATTCCGCCGTTGTACAGTGCTGCCGCTGGATGATAAAGCGGTAGAATTACCCACTGCAACTGTTTTTTGCCAACCGCTACTTTTATGCGTTTGGGCTGGCCGTGGATCATGCTAATCTGCATGTCCGGCAAAAAGCAATTGGTACTGTGTCGTCCCAAGGTAACGATAACCTTAGGATTAATTGCTGCAAGCTGGGCATACAAATACGGTAAAAATGCTTGTTTTTCCTCTGGCAATGGATCGCGATTATTCGGTGGCCGATACTTAACAATATTTGTAATGTAAATGTCCGATCGCTGTAAATTCACGCTGGCTAGCATTTCGTCTAGAAACTTTCCAGCAGCCCCTACAAATGGCTCACCTTTGAGGTCTTCGTTCTTACCGGGTGCCTCACCAATAAAAACTATTTTGGCGTCAGGACTACCAGTACCGAATACCAATTGTGTGGCTTGCTTGGCCAAATCCGGGCAAATATTTTTGGTTAAAATATCTGCCTTAATCTGGTCAAGCTTCTGCTGCGTGTTCATAGCTTGCTATGCGCGAACACTGCGCACGATCTGCCTTACGCCACAAATGATCAGCAGAATCGTACCTGCGTACTGTTGCAAACTACCCGTATCGAGAGCGCGCGAACCAAGCGCATATGCCCCTGTTAGGAATAGCACCCCAATTACGGCTCGTACTTGTTGTGATTGCAATGCGTGCTTAGCCTTTTTTACCACTTTGTTGTTCCCTGGCGGCCGCTTTCATGCTTAGTTGCAGACGTCCGCGATCGTCAATAGCCACCAATTTGACAGTCACTTTATCGCCTTCTTTTACTACATCACTAGGCTTATTCACTCGTTCTTCACTCATCTCACTCACGTGCACGAGACCGTCTTTGCCTGGCATGATCTGCACAAAAGCGCCAAAGTCCATCACACTTACCACGGGTACGTTTTCGTAAATTTTACCAACTTCCGGTTCGGCTACAATAGTCTGAATCCACTGCTTGGCCGCATCAATGCTAGCACCGTCTGGACTGGCTATCATCACCGTTCCATCGTCCTTAATGTCGATTTCAGCACCGGTTTCGGCTACGATCTTCTGAATTGTCTCACCACCCTTGCCAATTACTTCGCGGATCTTGTCGGGGTTGATACTAATTGATTCCACGCGTGGCGCATAAGGGCTCATTTCTTTACGAGGACCATTAAGCGTCTCGAGCATGTGGTTCAAAATTTTGGCACGACCTTTTTTGCCTTCTTCTAGCGCTTTGGCCAAAGTTTCTATTGGCAACCCATGGACCTTCATATCCATTTGGAGCGCTGTAACACCCTTCTCGGTACCTGTAACCTTGAAGTCCATATCACCAGCAAAGTCCTCTGCGTCAGCAATATCTGTCAGGATAATAGGCTTGTCGTCATGCAACATCAGGCCCATGGCAATTCCACTAACAGGTCTTTTGAGCGGCACCCCAGCGTCCATTAGTGCTAATACGCTGCTACAAGTGGCAGCCATACTGGTACTGCCGTTTTGACTCATAATCTCGGTGCCTGCACGGC
>CAYUBG010000036.1:2779-8350 GCA_964442995.1 uncultured Candidatus Saccharibacteria bacterium
CTGGGAACTCAGTCTCAGCTGGTATGACGGGTAAAACCGCTCGCTCGGCCAATGCACTATGCCCAATTTCGCGACGACCCGGACTACCCAAACGCTTTATTTCACCTACCGTGTAGCCTGGAGCGTTGTAGTGGTGCATGTAGCGTTTTTCGGTATCACGCTCCATCGTATCGATCATTTGTGCATAACTTGTTGGCGCTAAAGTTACGATGTTCATAGCCTGTGTCATACCGCGAGTAAACAAGCTTGAACCGTGAGCGCGGGGCAGCAAACCAACCTCGCTTTGCAATGGACGAACCTCGTCCATTTTTCGACCATCAGGACGTACACCCTCATCGATAATACCCTTACGAACATCTTTATGTAATGCCATCTGGAATGCATCGTCATAATCCTGACGAAGTTCTTTGTAGGCATCTTCGCCCAGTTCTTCTGTGAAGTGCTCTTGCATTTCGCGACGCAAGGCATGTACGAGCTCATTACGCTCTGGGTATGGTGCACGCAAACCAGATCCGAGCTTACCTTCGAGCCACGTATCAACGCGCTGTTGGATGTCGCTATCAGGTAGCGACAACACGTACTCCTGTGCGGTAACACCAACTTTTTTAACCAGTTCCTCTTGCAATTCTATAGCCGGGCGAATGGCTTTTTGAGCAAATTCAAGACCTTCAATAATTTGCGCTTCACTGACCTCATTAGCACCGGCCTCTACCATCATGATGGCATCTTTTGTACCAGCAACAACGAGATCTAAATCACCTTCGTCATATTGTTGTGCAGTGGCAAAGGCAGTGAGTTTGCCATCTACCAAACCAACACGAACACCCGCTACAGGGCCATCAAATGGTGCACCTGTCAGCATAAATGCCGTACTCATCGCGACCATAGCGATCATATCTGGGCGAAATTCTGGGTCGGTACTAAGAACAGTAGCCACACCCTGCACTTCGTGCCGGTAGCCCTTTGGCCAAAGTGGACGAATCGGGCGATCGATCAAGCGGCCAATCAGAATAGCTTCTTCACTAGGACGGCCTTCACGCTTAATAAAACGGCTGCCGCTAATCTTGCCAGCTGCATACATTTTTTCTTCGTAGTCAATGCTCAATGGGAAATAGTCAAAGCCTTCGATTGGCTTTTGACCCACCATGGCTGTACCCAATACTACTGTCTCGCCATAGCGCACCAGCACACTGGCACTGGTACGGAAACCTACGCGACCCACTTCTAGACTAAGTGTTTTACCACAAAATTCTGTTTCTACTTTTATTATTGGTTTGCCTGCAAGATTGAGGTTTTGCCCCATATATCAGGATCCTTTCTTTGAGCAATCGCTTACAAAAGTCAAATATCGGCCAGCCTTGTGCTTTTTAAGCTCCCGTATATCTGGTATTTTGCAAACGATTATCTGCTTGTTTAAAGTGCACAAGCTTTGGTGCTCTCCACCGGGGAGCACGTGAGTCTACGCACTAACGACGAATGCCGAGCTTTGCGATCAAATCTAAATAGGCTTTGCTATCGTGGTCTGCGATGTATTTTAGATGGCGTTTTCGCTGACCGACCATCTGCAACAGACCCCGACGAGCCATAAAGTCTTTTTTGTTTACTTTTAGGTGCTCAGTGAGTTCTTTAATACGTTCTGTCAAAATACCTACTTGTACGGCACTGCTACCAGTGTCGTTCTTGCTTTTCTGCAAGTCGGCAATAACTGCCTGTTTTTTGTCACTACTTATCATACGTTACGAGTATTCTACCAGAGATCCACTAAAGTTGCAACCCCTGTTCTGTTTTTCCTTCATCCTCTACACTCTTCGCATTGTTAACAGAAAATTCTCCAATTGCAGTACGACGGAGATCAGTCATATAAGCACCAACACCAAGCTTTTGCCCAATGTCGGTCACCAAAGAGCGAATATACGTACCGCTAGATACTTTTGTCGTAAAACTTATTGTGGGGTAGTTGTATGCTAGATCGCCGATGGCGTAGATTGTTACGCTACGAGGTGCTATTTGGACGTCCTTACCTGCTCTGGCAAGCTTGTATGCTCGTTGGCCGTCGATTTTTATTGCTGAGTAGGCGGGTGGCACCTGACTGATTTGCCCCAAGAAACTATTCACCGCTTCTTTTACTGCATCCGCGCTAGGCTGACGATCCGATACGGTCATTTTTTCACCCTCTTCATCAGCCGTAGTGCTGGTCTGACCAAGCTTCATGGTTACCTCGTACACTTTGTTTTGCTTCATGAATTCGTCTTGTCGTTTGGTAGCTTTACCGACCAATACAATCAGCAAACCAGTTGCTAACGGATCTAGAGTTCCCGCATGTCCTACCTTGATCTTCTGGCCAGTCTGTTTTCGTAAACTTGAGCGGATTTTGCCAACCACGTCAAAGCTAGTCCAACCCTTTGGTTTGTCTACGAGTAAAACCTCGTCCATTTAGGCCGCAAATTTTAGTTTACGCCCGGGCGCTGTTACTCCGGCACTTCTGACTACCACGCCCGGTTCTTTGGTAACGAGGCCTATGACCTTGGCATCAACGTCGTTTTCTGCAGCTACATCTATAAGTTTTTCTGGCTCACTGGTCGCAATAATCATTCCAGAACCCATATGTAACATCCCGTAAGCATCCCTGTCAGCAACTCCGGCGGCCCGAAGTACATGTTTCATAATTTCTGGGGCTTCGTAGGGATCTTCAATGTCCGCACCAAACCCACTAACGGCCAGCATTTCAAGTAACTTCTTGACTCCACCCCCTGTAATATGGGCAGCACCTTCGACATTAGCCTTGCCTTTTACACGTAAATCAAAACCACCGATAGCATCAACCAGAACAGGTGTATATATAGTAGACCCTCGAAGCACGGCCTGTCCGAGCGTTGTTACACCATCTTGTTCGGACTCAAACCGTTGTTTATGCCAGTACTTGCCGTGCGCTTCCCTAAGAGTATCCCGAACCATTGTTATACCGTTAGAACGGAGGCCCGGTTCACGCAAACCAACAATAGACATGCCAGGGCTAATACCGGAACCATCGACGATCCGCTCCTCGTGACCGACTGCATGTACTGTCGCGTCCCAGATAAAATGCAAGTGTATATCGGGGCTACCGTAGCCGCCAACCAGATTACCCAAGATTGCTGTCTCGCCACCATACAAAGCAGTTCGAGCAAGTCTGGCCGAACGGACTGCGCCACGGGCCATTTGCTCCATAAAGCCACCATTACGATCGGTTATTCTATTGATCGCTAAAGATGTAGTGACAATCACCGGTTCGTAGCCCTTTGCAGCTGGATCATCGCTAGCCATTGCCATGAGATCAAGTGCTGCTCCTTCGTAGCTTGAGCTCATCTGTGAGACACGAACTTTCGTGCCGACACCATCAACTTCCTGTGTTCTCACTATTCCCTCGGGATGTGGAACCCCTTGCAGTGGTGCGTCGGACCAATGGCGTTCGCCACGGAAATTTTCAAGGTCTGCATGAACTTCGCCATACTTCCCAGCACGTATTGACCAAGTTGCTTTACAGCCCTCGAATAGCATGTCTGATGCTTTATCGCCCAAATTTACTACTTCTTCTAGATACGCTTCACTCATGTCGGGCATTATGCCGAATACCTGGTGCTACTGGCAAGCAAACAAGGCTGTGTAATTTACACCGTCGGGGGCATTAGTGGTGGTGGCACTGGTGGTGGTGCAGCTGGATTGCTACTACCGGCTGTTGGGTCTGGCGGTAAGCCAGTGTCTGGCTTTACCAGCTGAGGCGGAAATGCGGTGTCTGGCACATCACTAACCAGTGGCTCAACTACATTGTCATCGGCCGGCTGCATACTAGATGCAGGGTTCTGGTCATCTGTCTTTCCGAGATCTACCGGCTGTGCATTCAATGCACTCACCGGAGGTAGCGCACCTGGTTGGCTCGCGACGGCATCGGCGACAGCCTGTCTAGCGGCCTCAGCATGGGGACTATCCACTGCTTTTTCGAGATCACTTAGGCTTTGATTGGGGTTTGTTCCAAGAATAGAAGTTTTTTCTTGAGCGCTCAAAGGCTGTAGTGCTTTACCGTGCTGTACTTCACGGTAGTCTGGCACCTGAGAACTTGTAGGAATTGGTGGTGCAGCTAGAGGACTTACCGGTTGGGCAGTTTCACTGTCGGCTACTGTACTTGCTGTCAGCGGCGCACCAAGCGTAGGAGGCTGCAAAATCATTTCGCTACTTCCGTCAGCAGCTTTCTGTTTGCTCTCTGTGGCTGTTGGTTTCGATTTTTTATCATCAATTTCCGCAAGCCGCTGCAATCTTCCTTGTTCATCTATATGAATTTTGTCTAAGGTGTCGTCAGTCTCTTCATCGTTATCCGATGCATTTTCTTGTTCGAGTTCCTCGAGAGATTTTGCAGGTTGCTTGGCCGCGTCTTCGGGTTTATGTGCAATCTGCAAGGCGCCATCCTGTGAAACCTTCTTTACAGGAGCACCTTCGGCTGCAAGAGCGTCCATTTTCTTATCATCGAACCCATCTTCTTTGGGCAGCGGCGCTGGTTCTTCAAGCTTATTGGCGACGAGTTGTTGGTTAGCACCAGCCTTCATTAGTACTGCTGATGTACTCATTGTGTGCGGTGACGTCTTGTTGTTGCTAAATCGATCGGTTTCGGCAACAACACCAGTCAAGAAAGCGGTGGCAATCTGCGCATCTAGCAATGCTTTCTGACCCTGTAAAGGTTCTATGAGTGAAACGAGCATTTCACAAATACTACTAGCACTTGGGTCGTACCAATTTATCGAGCCCATGTCGGCAGTTTGATTATTATTCACACTAATAACTGTTGCGTCGTGCAGGATTCGCCCGTTAGCAGTAATCGCCTGGTCTAATTCCTCGCGTTTGTGTACTCCCAGAGCAAGTACGACATCGACGTTAAAGTCGCCCTGGCTAAACTCAAGGTCTTTCTCGCTCAGGCTTGTGTGATACGGCGTGATGAAGATCTTTACGAATTTATCCTCTACTTTGTAGCGTAATTTGTCTGCTTTTGCCTTATCTAACGCAATAATAAAATCTCGTAAACTGTCAGTGTTCTTCTCGATGGTTTTTTCGGGCTGCAAAAACTCCAGCGTGCTCGGCACTCTCCCACTAAATACGGCCGTAGCATGCTTATCGAGTTTATTGAGTATTAATGTAATACCTATAGCGGCAGCGAATTGATCGACCGAGGGATTATTGCTAATGGTGACCAATACGTTATTGGCATTTGTGAGGCTAGATATAACTTCTGTTCGTGGCGCCCCTGCTGCTGCAGCAGTCGGTGGTGCAGCTGGCATAGACATTGGCGCAGGTGGTATCGCCGATGAAGGACTCGCTGGTAGCAATGGATCATTAAAACTAGCGGGGCTAGGAGCCAATGGCGTTGACACAGGGCCAGCAGGACTGCCTGCAGGTGGTACGTAGGGGGTAAGTGGCGGCATCGAAGCTGGCGCGGCACCACCAACGGGAGTACCGTTTGGCGGGACATAAGGTTGTAGTGGTGTATTTGGATCCATCTTGACTCGTGTTTTTATTTTATCCCTTATGGCGAGCGTACCATATATG
>CAYUBG010000037.1:0-8191 GCA_964442995.1 uncultured Candidatus Saccharibacteria bacterium
CTGCGCAGAAAGCTGCTGGGCAGATTTCTTAACATTCAAAACCAGTTTTGACTTCATCGCCATCCTACCCCCCATTGTTAAATATTCTTATCGCCCCACTGTGAGAACGTCAGCATGATCACTACGATTGCTACAACAACAAAAATAATTTGTCTCCTCAGCAATACAGACATTTGATCATTTTTCTGCAGATAGTACATGCCTCCGAGCCCTGCAGACACAACCGTCAACAATAATGCTGGCTGAGCAATGTAGCCATAATATACAAGCCAGTGACTTGTTACCCACATTAACGCTGCTGCCGTATAGGCCCATGTATAGGCCAGGAAACGCGTTAATGGCTCCTCGAAATTTGCAAAAAAATGTCGAGCAGCAGCATAAGAAATAAGCCATGCACACACGATAAGAATCCATGATGATGCGGCCCCCCAGTTAAGAAGCAACGCAGTCATTCCTAAAAGTTGGGCAACAAGCGCCTGCACGGAGACACCTAAAAGAGAAGATTTTGGCTTCAACCAGATAAGCCACACCGCATAAAGGACTGCCCAACCTAACTGTAAAAGCTGTGCGCCACTGTGAATCATGAATATCAAAAATGATAGACCAACGATAATGTCGACACCATTTGCTCGTATGTTTGCCGGCCAGTGCCTTGGTTTAACGGCAAACATACGCCATTTGCTCAATACTATCAGAGCAAAAGCGACTTGATAAAAATGTATTCGAACAAACAAAAACAGCAAAGCTGGCAGCAGACCCTTGAGCAAAATATGCAGAAAATGCGAAAATCCTTTAGTCGGTTTTATCTTCTCCCCAAGCTGTCTCATATCTGATTTATTATACCAAATTATCTGAATTGTCGCTGAGCAAATCGCGGTAATTTAAACATGTGCGCATTGATAAACAATACGGTATAGTTGATGTAATGGATGATCAACAGCAGCCGCCTAGCTATGCCCCAAAATCAGACGATCCATACCGCTTGAACATGGATACACCGCCAGAGATCCCATCTTTGCCAGAAGAAGAGGCGAAAGAAACCAAAAGCGAAGGCATAAAAAGCATTCTTTCTACAGTTGCCATACTAGTAATTGCTCCGCTGATCGCGCTGAGCTTAACGGCATTCGTATTTCAATCATATGAGGTAGATGGGCCGAGTATGGAGACTACCCTACAGAACCGTGATCGACTCATTGTATATAAATGGCCCAAGACCGCCGCAAGTATCACCGGACGCCCTTATGTCCCACATCGCGGCGACATCATTATATTCAGTCGTCAAGATGGTCTTGAATTCGGCACAACGCAGAAGCGTCAGCTCATCAAGCGTGTCATAGCCTTCCCCGGAGAGCGTGTCGTGGTTAAAGATGGCAAGCTTACCGTTTATAACGCAGAAAATCCCGAGGGGTTTCGGCCGGATGACTCACCATATGGCAAAGTCATCGTAACAACCCCCGGCGATGTTGACTTAGTGGTCCCCGAAGGCCAGATATACGTATGTGGCGATAATCGCCCTAACTCACTCGATTCGCGTTCGTTTGGCCCAATATCCACCAGCGATATCGTTGGAAAACTTATTTTGCGAGTGTACCCCTTCAACAAGGGTCAAGTATACTAGCGAGCGAGCTGCTTGATAATTCTTTTGAGATCAGTTTCATTCTTGAATGCTATTTCTAGCCGTCCACCCTTGGCGGTTCGACGAACAGAAACTGGCGTCTTAAGCACCTGAGCAAGTTTCTCTGTTTGCGGAGTTGTAGTGCCTACGCGCTTCACGGCTGCAGTTGTAGATTTTGCCCCCTGCTTCTGCGCAATAACATACCGTTCTGCCTGACGAACGGACCATCCATTGTTTAGTATGTGTGCCAGAAGTTCTTCCTGAGATTTCTCGTCTTTTAAGGCAAGAATTGCACGAGCGTGACCCTCGCTTATTTTTTTATCGTGCAAAGCCGATCGTGCCGATTCGGGCAACTGCAATAGGCGGACAATGTTTACTATGGTTGCTTGTGCTTTGCCGAGTTGTTTGGCAATTGTTGCATAGTCCTGGCTGAATTGATTGTGAAGATGTTGTATGGAAGCTGCTTGTTCTAGTGGCGATAGATCGACACGCTGCATATTCTCGACCAACGCTAATTCAAGTCGCTGAAGCTCTTCCATAGTACGGATAATTGCTGGTACTGTTTTGAGCTCAGCCTTTTGGGCAGCGCGCCATCGTCGTTCGCCGGCAATGATGTAATACTGCGACCCATTTGGAGTAACCACCAGAGGCTGTACTATACCGTGCGCAACTATCGATTCAGCCAAACCGTCAATTGCATTATCATCAAAAGTTCGACGCGGTTGCTGTGGGTTGGGTACCAATACGTCAATTGCTAGCTGTTTTACCTGTTCACCACTATCCGACAAAATCGAATTATCAAAATTTTGCGGCAAAAGCGCATCGAATCCTTTGCCTAATCCCTTATTTATCGCCACGACCGTCTACCTCCTTGGCTAGTTGTTTGTAAGCACGCGCCCCTTTGGACCATTTATCGTGTTCCATTATGGATTTACCGTGGCTTGGCGCCTCGGCCAATCTAACATTGCGCGGAATAATGGTGTTAAATAGTTTCGCGCCAAAATGTTTTTTTAGTTCGGAAACAACTTGTTCGGATAAGGCCGTGCGACCATCGTGCATGGTTACGACCACACCCATTAATTGCAATCCCGGGTTAAGGCCGCTCTGCTGCACTCGCTGAAACACACTTAGTAGCTGCCCCAGCCCTTCTAGGGCATAATACTCGGCCTGCACAGGTATCAGCACGTCTGTAGCTGCTGTTAGGGCATTGATGGTTAACAGACCTAAAGCGGGCGGGCAATCTATTAGTATAAAGTCATAAACAGCTTTCGTAAGCGCCTTTTTTAGCTTAAACTCACGTTGTTCTTCGTTGGCCAAATCCACCTCGGCCGCCGCCAAGGTTTGATTGGTTGGCACAATGCGAAAGCCCGCTACAGACGTATCCTTGCTAGTTGCGGCAAGATCAGCCTTACCAAACAATACATCGTACATAGTACTGTCTAGTTGCTGCTTATCTATGCCCAAACCGCTGGTAGCGTTGCCCTGTGGGTCTAAATCAACGATCAGAACAGATCTGCCTCGCTTTGCTAAGTAGGCCCCCAAATTTATAGCAGTAGTAGTCTTACCTACACCGCCCTTCTGATTTAGAATCGCAATTACTTTAGTCATTTCTACCCATTTATCAGTTTATAGATTATCACGCACGACCTGTTTACACCATAACCACAAGCGGACTATTTAGAATAATCTATACAAACTAGCTGTTTAATGCTAGCTCTTTGATACCGTGCATTAAATAGCAAAAAACGCCGCATTGTGCGACGCTTCCCTTACCAAACTAAGTTACTGGTACTTAGCCGATTTTGGTAATTGTAATGTTAGCTAGTTTTTGGCGATGGCCATGAACTTTATGAACACGTTTCTTCGCTTTATAGCGAATTGCGGTTACTTTGTCGGCCTTTACAACATCTTCGGCAACAGTAGCCGAAACTTTAGCACCAGATACAACTGGCGTGCCAACAGTAGTTTTTGTACCATCGATGACTAGCAACGGTTCAAAGTCTACCTTTTTGACATCACCAAGTAGCTCTACCTGAAGGGTTTGACCTTCGGTAACCACGTACTGCTTGCCACCGGTTGCGATAACTGCTTTTTTCATTGTTTACTCTTTATAGAAATTTAGTTACCAAAAGATATTAACAGATAAGCGTATCTCTGTAAAGTACCTAACTAAGCCTTCTGTAATGACACGATAAGCTCGGCACCGTCTATTTTTACCGTCACCTGGTAGCTTAAACCAGCCTTCTGGTCTGTTTTAAGGCTTGTAGCCAGCGTTTCGGTACCAATCGTGGGTTTGTGCTCGTCTATAGCCTTTGCAAGCTCTGAGTAGCTTGTATGCAAGTTTAAAGTAATGCGGTCGTCTACCTGTAAGCCAGCTTGTTTTCTGGCATTCTGCACAGATCTTACAACCTCGCGCATCATACCCTCGCGATGTAGCTCTGGTGTAATTACAGTATCTAAACGAACGCTCGGCACACAACGTGCCGCGAATTCAACCTTCTTAACATTTAGCTCTTCTTTGATGATTTCTACATGCTCGGGGTTGATTAGACCAGCAAATTTTGAGTCTAATAGAGTAACGGATTCTAGAGGCTGTCTCACTTTAATACCCGCTTCTGCCCTGAGTGATAACCCGGTATTTATCACCATACGAGTCTCCGACATGCTTACCAGGACAGAATTAGCGATTTTACCTGACTCTGGCCAATCAAGCAGATGTACCGACTCACCGCCGGTTAGATTCTGGAACAACTCTTCGGCCAAGAATGGAGTAAATGGTGCCAAAATCATACTAAGACGAACGAGCACGAAATGCAGTGTCGTGTAGGCACTATTTTTATCCTGATCATCCTCGCTTTTCCAGAAACGACGGCGGCTGCGACGTACATACCAGTTACTAGCGTCATCTATAAACTCAAAGATTGGCCGAGTGGCAGCCGGGATATCGTAGTTATCCATGTTATTTTTAACTTCTTGGGTAAGCTCCTCTAGGCGAGACAGAACCCATTTATCTAGCATATTGGTACTGTGGGGAGGCACGTCTGCGACTTTACCCTTCCATTCCCAACCATCAACTTCGGCATACATAGTAAAGAAGTCGTACATATTCCATATCATGGCCAGTTTACGTGCCACAACACCCACATCTTGGTCTTTGAGGCTAAAGTCTTCACCATTCACGACCGGACTGCTGAGCATATGAAGCCTAAATGAGTCAGTTGAATACTTGTCCATTAGCTCCAATGGATCGGTGTAATTTTTGAGCTTTTTACTCATTTTTTTGCCATCGTCTGCATATATAAATCCAGTACAAATGACATTCTTGAACGGGGACTTACCAAAAAGCGCCACATTTACAGCCGTGAGCGAATAAAACCAGCCACGGGTCTGATCTATAGCTTCAGTGATAAAGTCGGCCGGAAAACTAGATTCGAACTTCTGTTTATTTTCAAAGGGATAGTGGAACTGCGCAAACGGCATACTGCCACTCTCGAACCAGCAGTCCAGGACCTTACCAATATGCCTCAGCTCAACACCATCGACCTCGAAAGTTATGTCCATTACATTAGGCAGATGATAATCATCGAGTTTTTTGCCAGTTAACTGCTCAAACTCTTCGTAGCTACCGATCACCTTTACAACTTCTGTACCGTCGGATCGCTCACCCTTCCAAACCGGAATTGGTGTAGCCCAATAACGATCACGCGACAGATTCCAGTCTGGCGCTGATTCAATGATATTTTTAAAGCGCCCCTCCTTGAGGTGAGCCGGCACCCACTTATTGGTCTGATTAGCTACCAGCATCTCTGATTTTTGACCCTGAATATCCATGAACCAACTAGGATGCGCTCGATACATAAGCTTAGTGCCGCAACGATGACAATGCGGATAATCATGCTGGATATACTCTACTTTAAGGGCCTTATCTTCAGCTACCAGTGTTTTAGCGATTTCTTTATTAACTTCCCAGATGTTCTGACCCTGCCAGTGCCCCTGAGTGTAGTGCCCATTTTCGTCTACCAAAGATACAATTGGCACATCCTCAGCCTTACATAGTTCGTAGTCTTCTTCGCCATATGCAGGAGCTTCGTGAACGATTCCAGTACCATCTTCGGCCGTAACAAAATCGGCGGCCAAGATGCGGTGTGCGTTGGGGCCATGGTTTTCGAACAATGGATGATATTTTCTACCAACTAGTTCCGCGCCTTTAATCTTACTAGCTACTTTAAAATCGAGCGGTTGGTGTTTTTCGTCAGTAAATACTTTCTCTACCGCCGCCGAGGCCACGTACATTCGCTTACCTTGGTAATCTACTAGGCTATATTCGAGCTCGGGGTTTACGGCAATCGCCACGTTAGCAGGCAGTGTCCATGGAGTAGTAGTCCAGGCCAAAACATATTCATTACTATCTTCTAGGGCAAAGTATACAAACACGCTGGGGTCGGTATCTACCTGATAGCTATTCTCCATAGCAACTTCACTCTTCGAGATTGGGGTGGCATCCTTCGTGCAGTAAACCAAGATTTTTTCGCCTTCGTAGATCTTGCCGTTATCGTACATCTCTTTGAATGCCCACCAAACCGACTCCATATATTCTGGGTCCATGGTTTTGTATGCACCCTTGAACTCAACCCAACGCCCCAAGCGCTCGATAGTGTCTTCCCATTCGGTACCGGTCTTGACCATGGCTGCACGACAAGCGTTTACGTAATCTTTGATGCTAATCTTGGTGCCAATTTCTTTTTTGTTGGCAATACCTAACTGCTTCTCTACAAAAACTTCGGCCGGCAAACCATGACAATCCCAGCCCCAACGGCGCTCTACGCGCTTGCCTTGCATAGTTTGATACCGAGCCACAGCATCTTTGAGAGTCGAAATCAGCAAGTGGCCATGATGTGGCGTACCGGTCAGGAACGGCGGGCCATCATAAAATACCCAAGGATTATCTTTGGGCCTGTTCTCGACCGATTTTTCGAATGTCTTGTTCTTTTTCCATTGCTGTACTAAGTCTTTTTCGTATTCTAGCGCACGGCGTCGAGTGTTGGCTTTAAATTTCATTACTTCTCCATTAAAACAAAAAACACTTCTTCTGTCTGTCAGAATCCGAGCTATTCGGACGGTACCATCTGACTTCCAAAAGAAGTGATTCTCTTAGCACTTATTTACGGCTGTTACGGGCCTTCCGTTCGATTTTACTCTGGATAATTCCATTTCTTTCGACTGCTTCGCGGTGGATAGCCGCTCATCTGACATATCAGAACGCATTTACAAGGCCAACTATAGCATTATTACCCCTGTGTAACAAGTCAATCTTGCGCGTAATACGAAACTTCGGCGATAAGGGGGAGTACCGGCCCCGCCCACATCCTCAACAAACTACCATCTTCTTTTGTTGCCAAGATTGCCGGGTACTTTGTAACATCATACAACGCTGCCATTGCAGAGCCATCACGACTTTCTAAGCTAAGTAACTCCAGTTTTTTGTCCGTCTGATGAGCAAAATCTCTGGCAAACTGTTCAACAGTGCGTGCATGTTCAGACTGGGGGTGATAAAGCACAACAACTTTCATACTACTCTAGTGTACTTTTTTTCCTACGACGCCACAATCGTGAACTTAGTAGGGGCCCATACACATCACGCCGTCTAGAAACATAGGCCATCGCTCTCTGGCGTACTATGCCCATACGCTGATAGAATCGCACTGAAAGAGCGCCGGTAATAATAGCAATGGGAGTCATTTCATTCCCCTCGCCCATACTCAAGACTGCAGCTACAGCCAAAGAGTCTTCTATATTTGCGCCCGCGCCCTGTAAATTTTGGCCAAAAATATCTTGTTGGCCGGTGTAACTGCTGACCGGGTAAAATCCATATGAACCGAGCGAGAGGCCAAGTGCTCCTTTGCGCATAGGTTCTGAATGCGAGTCGGTGATTATTACACCAACATTTTGCAGATTATTTCGTTTACGTAATTCGCTCCAAATATGTTGCGCAACCAAGTAAGGCCGTTTGGGCATCAATATAAAATATCCTGCACCGTTACTCCTATCGATGCCAGCCGATTCTACCAAATGCCCCTCGACTTGCGTAAGCTCCATGTGCGCTCTATTTTGCTGCTCGGGCACGAGTACGAGACTCGCATTCTTTCGAACAAGCTGCTCCTTATCTACACCCTCTGCCGCCAAACATCTGCCCTGGCAAATTGCTATAACCTTGGAAGAAATTGCAACAACCTCACCATTTTTAACACCTCCCAAATACTGAAACAATTCTTCAATTGATTCTTTCGGAGGGCTAAATTTTTTTGTTTTTATTGTTTTTATATTCATAACTAAACCAAGTGTACCACAACAAAAGAGCCCTATAATTGGCTCTTTTGTTGATATAGCTCTGCCTGTGTAGTTACTAGCTACAACCAGTTGTACTACCGCAGCTAGTACACACATAGCAGCTTCCGGCTCGCTGTGTTTGGTTACCACAGTTATAGCACAGTGGTGCAGTATCATCCGCCTTCTGCGAATACTGCGCATTGCTCGCCGCTGGCGCAGTAGCAACGACAGTCTCTAGCGTCTCAACAA
>CAYUBG010000038.1:0-5759 GCA_964442995.1 uncultured Candidatus Saccharibacteria bacterium
ATGATTTTGCCCCGTGCATAGTATGTATTTGCAGCAGGCGGCTCGACTTTACGAGCAGCGTGTTCGAAGTGAAATGTACAGCCATCTTTAGGCCGGTAACCATACATGGCTATAATGGTTGAATATGAATAGCGCGATTTATCTCGATTATGCAGCCGCAACACCACTCGACAAGACGGTGCAAACTCGCATGCTGCCATATTATGAAGAGCATTTCTATAACCCAAGCGCAACCTATCTGGCTGCCCGAGCTGTGCACCGTGACGTCGAAGAATCGCGAGCATCAGTAGCAAAGCTGCTTGGAATCCGACCAAGAGAAGTGCTGTTCACCGCAGGTGGAACTGAAGCAAACAACATTGCTGTGCAAGGGGTGATGCAGGCATTTCCCGGCAAGAGGGTTATTGTTGCTGCGACAGAGCACAAATCGATCATCGAACCAGCCAAGCGCCATAATCATACTATTGCGGCAGTGCAGCCAAATGGCATTATCGATCTACAGTCTCTGCGAAAATCTATTACGGAAGACACGGTTTTAGTGAGTGTCATGTTAGTGAATAATGAGATTGGTACCATACAGCCTATTGCAGACATTGCAAAGCTGATAGTTGAGCTAAGAAATGATCGCGCAAAATCTGGCAGTACTACGCCACTCTATCTTCAGGTATTACCTCATCGTCTTGGTGTAGATCTGATGACAATTAACGGTGGTAAAATTTACGGTCCAAAGCAATCCGGTATGCTTTTTGTAAAGACAGGCGTACAAATTCGGCCAATTCTTTTCGGCGGCGGGCAAGAATGGGGTATGCGCAGTGGTACCGAAAACGTACCTGCGATTGTTGGCTTTACAGAATCATTACGCAAAGCCCTTAAAATCCAATCAAGCGAAGCAAAGCGTGTAGTTGCATTGCGTGACAGACTTATAAAAGGGCTTGAACAAGCTGTACCATCTGTTGTTGTCAATGGTTCAAAAGCGCAGCGAGTGGCGAATAATGTCCATATAACGGTTCCTGGTTTTGATAACGAACGACTCATGATGGAGTTGGACGAGCACGGCATACAGTGCGCAGTTGGCTCTGCGTGTACGGCAAGTTCAGAAGAGCCCTCTCATGTGCTTATGGCACTTGGAATTAGTGAAAAAGATGCCCAGTCGAGTCTACGCTTGACACTTGGAAGATCTACTACTGACCAGCAAATTGACGCTGTTATTCGTGCTTTTGCAGAATTATGTCAGCAAACGTAAATACGATATACTAAAGGCTATAAGCATAACCTTTATAAGGACGTTGGGTGGACATCGCAGTACTAGTGTTAATTGTGGGGCTTATTGTATCGGCAACGATTGCGTTCTTGTGGGCTGCATTACAGATAAAGGACTTACATCAAAGGCCTGCCAACAATGCCCTGCCGGAATCTATTGTGCAAGAAGTAATAACGCCAGACTTCCTCAATGACATACGAACGCACATATTACAGGAGCTTACACGGTCACTTGGAGTGCAATCCGAGCAATCCCGAAAACACCTAGCTGACAGCTTGTCACATGTGCACGAGCTTGTAGCGGACGAATTGCGTCGTACCGTTCAGAAAGAATTTAGTAATTATCAGACGTCTATAGCGAATGCGAAAGATTTACTCGTGTCGACGGCCACAAAAGGCCAAGAAACGATTCAGCAACAACAGCAAACAATCTTACAGGCCTATGAACACGATCTTGAGATGCAAAAACATGCACAAATGGCTATGTTCGAAGGGCGTATGGCGGACATTATTACGCAATACGTTTTGTCTGCTGTGGGTAGAGAGACAGAAGGGAAGGATCAGCTTGCGCAGATTCTGCGTGATCTAGATGACCATAAAGAACAAATAATGCAGGATATGCGTTCATGACTGACTCTGACCTTGCGCGCAATGTCCCTGCTTCTATTACGACGATGCATGATATTGGGAAGCTCCAACGAGAACTAGTAGCATTGCAGCAGTATTTCGCTTCTGCTGCCAAACGTCCAAGTGGCAGCCCTATGACACTACCGGCTACGACATCACAACTAGAAAATATTGCTCGACAAAACGACTGCAATCTACTGCACGAAGCTGATCGAGAAAAACTAGAGAAAGTGTTAGCGACAATTAGACAGTATGCCAAGCCGGTAGATATTAGTTTTGCTGGCATACCTTCGTCGATGTTTTTGCAGAAGATTGTTACGTGGTTTCGTACTAATATTGATAAAGATATCGTATTGAATGTTGGTCATGATCCCAGTATTGCCGCTGGTTGTGTCGTACGAACTGCGCACAAGACCTACGACTTAAGCCTTGGCCACAAGCTACTAGATAACCGTCAAGCACTTGTTGATCTGCTGCGACAGTAGCTATATATCTTAAAATATGTTATAAAATATACAATGAAAACGGTTTTCGTTGGTTTGAGTGGCGGTGTTGATAGCTCTGTAACGGCCGCTTTGTTGAAGCAGCAAGGTTAGAACGTTGTAGGCTTATTCATGAAGAACTGGAGCAAGGATTTGCCAGGTATGCCTTGCCCATGGAAAGAAGATTATCAGGACGCCAAACGAGTCGCCGTGCAACTGGGTATCGACTTCAAGATGTATGATTTCGAGACTGACTATCGTCAGAGGGTAGTTGACTACATGGTAGCTGGCTACCAGGCAGGACGGACTCCAAACCCCGATATCATGTGCAACCAAGAGGTTAAATTTCGGCTCTTCCTGGAGACGGCATTGGATGATGGTGCAGATATGATTGCCACTGGTCATTATGCGCGGACACAAAATGGGCAGTTACTAACTGCCAAAGACAGCAACAAAGACCAGACATATTTTTTGTATCGAGTCAGTAGTGAGGCGCTTACAAAAACTCTCTTTCCTTTAGGGGAGTATACAAAACCACAAGTACGAGATCTGGCAAAGCAGTTTGGACTCGTTACTGCTACGAAAAAAGAAAGTATGGGTATTTGCTTTGTCGGCAAGGTCGGCATAAAAGACTTTTTGCTACACGAGCTTGGGCCACAGTTGCCAGGTGTAATAATCGATGAGCATGGGCAGCGGATTGGTACGCACGATGGGGCGATATTCTACACCATTGGTCAGAGGCATGGATTGGACGTGGGCGGCGGATTACCTTACTACGTGACCGGCAAAGATATGAACAAAAATGAGGTCTACGTAACAACCAGGATTGACGATCCAAACCTATGGACGAAACAACTGAAACTGGCCGATGTACATTGGATCGGTCCTATACCTGAAGATGCTCAAAGAGTTTTGGTGCGAACGCGACATCGTGCGCCATTGGTTGAGGCACAAGTTCGAATAATGACAGACACAGTAATCTTAGACTTAACGGATGAGATTCGGGCGGCGACACCAGGACAGTCGGCAGTGATCTATCACGGTCAAGAGTGTCTCGGTGGCGGGATACTTATTTAACTTTCGCCGGTTCCAAGCCCAGGAGCTGGGCTAATAACTCGTCGGGTAATTTTGCTTGGGTGATGGCCTGCTGTACTGCTGGCACACTTTACTACTAATACGGTATCGCCGGCTATAAAATACTGTCTACGGCTTTCGACCGTTGGCTCTCCTGCTACACAGACTTTCATGAGGTTATTGGCAAATGTCTGCCAGGCTCTTGCTTCGGCCGAGTCGGTACCTTTTGTATCATTTATTAGCAGGGCATTCTCTTCGGCGTATAGTCGCGCCGGGCAATCTATGCATCGAGGATTTATACTCGCAGTTTCAACTTGTGGCTGTCCTGAATAATCCACAGGAAGCTGTGTGTGGCCCGGTTCTGGAAAAAGTTCTGCTATTGAATAATAATCTAGCTGTTTACTGTGGTCTGCTCACGGGCGCCTAAGCATTGACAGGTAAAGTGTGCGATAGTAGGATAAGCACAATAGTTCAAAACAAAAAACATGCAAATATTTCGTTCCCAACAGTCAAAAAATAGGCCGAAGCCCAGACTTAGCTGGATCAATTCTAATAAGAAGCAGAAACGACGGGTCGTGATATTCGCTGTAGTTTTTGGCTTATTAGGGGGCTACATAGTCTTTAGGAGTTTTGCCGCCACAACGCTAACAGGTGCTGAAGGTGAGTTTACGGCTGTATCCCCAGCTCGAATATTGAATACTACCAATGGAGTCGGCGGGCGAAGCACATCACTGGGTCCAGGCGAAACACTTAAGCTTAAAGTCGTGGGCGTAGGTGGTGTCCCAGCTTCAAATGTTCGGGCGGTATCGTTAAATATTGCTGTCGCGGCGCCCTCTGCCTGGGGTTATCTGACAGTATGGCAATCTGGTATACCACAGCCAGCAACCTCTACTCTCAACTTCACCGCAGGCAAATATATGTCTAATCATGTTATTAGCCAGGTGAGTAGCGATGGCTACATCCAGATTAATAATAGTGCAGGCAATACGCATATTGTTGTCGATGTTATGGGATATTACGCCACATCGGGAAGCAGCGTTCGAGGAGGTCGGTACAATGCGCTCACCCCTGCTATTATTGCCAATTCTGTAACTGGGCTAGGCGGTCTTGCGGGGCCTGTCCAAAGTGGTCAGACGGTCACTTTACAAGTAACTGGGAAGGGCGGAGTACCTACTTCGGGGGTTACGGCAGTTTCACTTAATGTATTAGCTATATCAAAAAACTACAATGGCTGGATGACGGTTTGGCCAGCAGGCGCAACGAGGCCCTCAACTTCAAACGTGAATTACGCCTCATTACAGGCTACCAACAATCTTGTGACAGTGAAGGTAGGTACTAATGGGCAAGTCAGCTTCTATAACAGCGGAAGTAATGTGGACTTGTATGTCGATGTACAAGGATATTACGGCGCTACAAGTTCTTCGAGTAATCAAGTTGGCAGGTTCGTGCCTGTTACACCTTCGCGTGCGTTTAATAGTGCAAACTTGGGACGATTCATTAACAATGATGAATCAATCGCTGTTCAGCTTGCGGGCAAGTACGGCATACCCACAAACGATGTGTATGCTGTGGTGTTGAATGTGGCCGTTGCTCCATCAAACGACCAACAGGGTTATGGTACGGTCTGGTCGCTGGGAGAGCCTCGTCCTAATATCTCGAATTTACGCTATGGAAATCGTGACATTGTCGCGAACCAAGTTATAGTAAAAACAAAGCCAGGAGGATCGGTCGGTCTTTATAATGCTGGACCACCTTCTCAATATATTGTGGATGTAGTAGGTTTTTATGCAAATGACGTAGTTTCGTCTCCTAAGCGATTTCCTGGCGATCCAAACCCCAAGGTCAGCGGTAAGGCTTACTGGGGTGCGGCTTACGAAAGTAATGGCGATGTAAAAACGCGATATGAGAATGCTGCAGGGAAATCACTGTCGATCCGCCGTACCTACTGGGCATGGGATAAAGCGGCAACTGATATGGTAACAACTGCCAAAGCTGATATCGCTGCCAATCGATTGCCATATGTTTCGACCAAAACACCTGCATGGGCTGCTATGGGCTCTGGGCAGTACGATGCGGCGATTGATACTATGCTCAAGAACCTTGATGCTGCTGGTGGGCCGGTCTGGCTAACCTTGTGGCATGAGCCCGAAGATAACGCAACTGGAACGGCACCAAACGAAAAATGCGAGCGGGACCCAGTTAAATACGGGGTGTGTGCAGGTACGCCGGCTGATTGGCGAGCCATGCAATCTCGTGTAAAAAGCCGGATGACCGCACTTGGTATTAAAAATGTTGCACTAATGCCAACCCTTATGAGCT
>CAYUBG010000038.1:5769-7739 GCA_964442995.1 uncultured Candidatus Saccharibacteria bacterium
ATGGTAGATCATTACTGTGACCAACTTACGTGCATAGACAAGGGACTGGTAATACAAAACTTAAGTGCCTGGACGAAGTTTGTAGCTTGGGCAGAGGCAAAAGGTATGCCGTATGGCTTGGGCGAATGGGGTTCGCGCGGCACAGATACTGCTGCTGCACAGCGTATGCAAAGTTATTGGGATTGGAGCTTCATCTCAGGAAGAGACATGATAGCCTACTCTTACTTTGATTCATCGCTTAATAGCGACACCGGTGCTTGGACGCTAACTGGTGAGCCATACAACAAATTCATCGATATCCTCAAAAACGATAATCGTGTTTCTCGTATTAAGTAATCCATCTGCAGTACATTGTAATCTGTTATAATATGCTAAATGGATGCTCAAACAATACGCCAAGCTTATTTAGATTTCTTTACAAAGCCGGGACATGCGGTAATACCACGTGCTCTGTTAATGCCATACAACGACCCAACCACACTTTTTACCGGTTCGGGTATGCAGCCGCTTATCCCATATCTTCTCGGTGAGCCACACCAAGACGGTACTCGACTTGTCGATAGCCAAACATGTTTACGGGCTCAAGATATTGATGATGTGGGTGACAATCGACATACTACCTTCTTCGAAATGTTAGGAAACTGGAGTTTAGGCGATTATTTTAAGCAAGAACAGTTACCATGGTTTTTCTCTTTTTTGGTAGATAAAGTTGGCCTCGATCCAAGTAAGATCTATGTGACATGCTGTAGCGGATTCTCTGAATTTGGTGTTCCAAAAGATGTCGAGTCGGCAGATATTTGGGCCAAATTATTCACCGATAAGGGCATCGATGCCAAGCAAGTCGAAATAGGATCCGAAGAAAACGGTGCAATAATTGGTGACCAAAATGGCAGAATTTTCTTTTACGATGAAAAAAATTGGTGGAGTCGAAATGGTGCACCTGAAGACGTCAAGGTAGGTGAACCGTGCGGGCCAGACAGCGAAGTTTTCTACCTGTTTGACCAGATCGCTCACGATCCAGCTTTTGGTGACAAATGTCATCCAAATTGCGACTGCGGTCGTTATATGGAGATTGGTAACTCAGTGTTCATGGAATATATCCGTACTGAAAAAGGGTTCGAAAAATTACCAAAGCAGAATGTGGACTTTGGTGGCGGATTAGAACGAATTGCCGCTGCCGCAATCAACAATCCTGATGTGTTCAAAATTAGTTTACTATGGCCAATCATCGAACGCCTCGAGAAGCTAAGTGGCAAAAAATACGACAGCCATACTAATGCTATGAGGGTTATCGCTGACCACTTGCGTGCAGCCACATTTTTGGCAATTGATGGAGTCGTACCGAGCAACAAAGAGCAGGGTTATGTGATGCGTCGCCTGGTACGCCGAGCCATTCGTTTTGCATTTGAGCTTGGCATTGAACAAAACTTTTTGCAAGACATCGTACCTGTGATCGCTGATTTATACTATGCAGATTATCCGGAAGTTGCCGAGCGACGAGATGAGGTTATAGAGACGCTGACCAAAGAAGAGAAGATTTTCCGTCAAACATTGCGCAAGGGAGTTCGTGAATTGCAGCATTTAGCCCAAAGCGGCTCACTGACCGGCGAACATATTTTTACTCTGTATGACACCTATGGTTTCCCCGTTGAATTAAGTGTCGAAGAAGCTGCAATCCAAGGACTGCCTGTTAGTAAGCATTGGCAAAAAGAATTTGATGCCAAAATGGCTGAACAGCGCGAGCGGAGCCAGACAGCAGCAAAAGGGACCTTTAAGGGTGGGCTGGGTGGACAGACTTTGCAACATAAAAAGTACCATACTGCAACTCACTTGATGTACCAGGCATTAAGAGATGTATTGGGCGATCACGTAATCCAACGTGGTAGTAACATTACCGAAGAACGACTACGCTTTGACTTTAGCCACCCCGAAAAGGTAACGCGTGAGCAGCTAGATAAAGTTGAGCAAAT
>CAYUBG010000039.1:0-5572 GCA_964442995.1 uncultured Candidatus Saccharibacteria bacterium
TTAATCGTTGAGTACTACTCACGCTAAGGGAGGCCTTACATAATGTCAAAAATGATTCACACACCAGGACTTGTCAAAGTTGACGAGCACAGCAAGACTTCGGCTACATTTAGTGTCGAACCACTACATACAGGTTATGGTATGACACTTGGTAATAGCCTTCGGAGAGTATTACTCAGTAGTATTGCAGGGGCTGCCGTTACTGCTTTCAAGGTAGTGGGGGGAACACACGAGTTCTCTACACTCAAGGGGGTAAAAGAAGATGTCGTTGATATCATGCTCAACCTTAAGAGCGTACGCTTCCGTGTATTCAGCAGCGAACCACAAACACTTCGTATTACTAAATCAGGCAAAGGCAAAGTGACTGCCAAGGACATCGCAGTGAATGCCGATGTTGAGGTAGTAAACCCAGACCAAGTTATCGCAACATTAGACGATGACAAAGCCAAGTTTGTAATGGATATGATTGTAGAGACCGGCCGCGGGTACCATACAATCGAAGAAGGTGCTAACCGCAAACACAGCGACATGATTGCACTCGACGCAATGTTCAGCCCAGTCATCCGCGTCCGCTACAAGGTAGAGAATACTCGTGTTGGCCAAATGACCGATCTTGATAAGCTACTTATCACCATCGACACAGACGGTAGCATCACACCAAGTGACGCATTCGAAGAAGCTGCAGCAATTTTGGTTAACCAGTACACTGCGCTAGCCGGACAAACACGAGTCGAAGCGGCCGCCCCGCTAACAGCAACTACCGTTACAAACGATAGTGCCAGCTCGAGCGATGAACCGACTGAATTGATGACTTCTATCGAGGATCTTAATTTGTCTGCACGAACAACCAATGCTCTTATTAATAACGAAATTCACACGCTCAAAGATCTTTTTAGCCTGAGCGATGCAGAATTGCGTGACCTAAAGGGTTTTGGCAGCAAGGCACTTGATGAAGTCAAAGATAAAATGAGCGAGTTGGAGCTGTAAGATGCATCGTCACGGATACCAAGGCCGCAAATTCGGCCGCGAACGAGACCAGCGCAACGCCCTTATCAAAGGTCTTGCGGAGTCTTTGGTGCGAGATGAGACCATCAAGACTACACTACCAAAGGCAAAAGAACTCGTCCCATATATTGAAAAGTTAATAACCAAGGCAAAAAAGGGTGATCTACACAATCGTCGCCAAATTATTGCCAAATTGAGCACCGTCGAAAGTGCACATAAGCTTGTAGACCAAATAGCTCCAAAGCTTAAAGGTCGCACTAGTGGACACGTACGTATCGAACGTCTAGACAACCGACGTGGCGACAACGCAGAAATGGCACGAGTCAGTTTTGTGGACGACCTAAAGGAAGCACCTGTCGCCAAAGAGGCAAAGGTAGCTACAGCCACAAAACCTGTAAAACCCAGTAATGCTACAGCCAAGTCCGAGCAGAAAAAGAAGCCCGCAGCCATAAAGAAGCCTGCACCCAAGAAAGAAGAGGCATAAGTCATGAAAACATATAGCGCCAAACCAACTGACGTTACACGCAAATGGCACGTGCTGGATGCTTCGCAAGCACCCCTTGGGCGTTTGTCTACCGTTGCTGCTCGACTACTAATTGGCAAAGATAAGCCTATGGTAACAAGCCACATTGATTGTGGTGACTACGTGATTGTCATCAATGCCGATCAGCTTGTCGTAACCGGCAATAAGCTCGACAAAAAGATGTACTACCATCACAGTGGCTTTCCAGGTGGTCTTAAGTCTGCAACTTTGAGCGAAAAAATGGCCAAAGATTCAACCGAAGTTATTGTCAAGGCAATCCGAGGTATGCTTCCGGTAAATAAACTCCGGGATGGTCGTCTCGACAGACTAAAGGTCTACGCTGGAAGTGAACACAACCATAACGCACAGCAACCTGTGGCATTCAACATGAACAGTGATCGAAAAGGGGATAAATAATGGCTGCAAATAGCTACTTTTATGCACTTGGCCGTCGTAAAAGCGCGACCGCTCGTGTTCGTGTAATGAACGGCAAGGGCACAATAACGATTAATGGCAAACCTGCTGAAGAATATCTTGCAGGTAGCAAAACACTGTTAAACGAACTACAGAAGCCATTTACAGTGCTTGAACAAAACGGTAAGTATGACGTTAGCGCTGTTGTAAGCGGCGGAGGTCACAACGGACAAATAGATGCAATTCAGCTTGGTATCGCTAAGGCTTTAGCAGTCATGAATGACGACCTCAAGGCAACACTCAAGCGAGCAGATCTATTAGGCCGTGATCCTCGAGAAAAAGAACGCAAGAAGTTTGGCCTCAAAGGCGCTCGCAAACAACGCCAGTTCACTAAACGATAGTTTCGCTGTTATACGTTACATTGCTAGAATATAGTCATGGAATCGGTGATTAGAACACAAGACATTTGGCTTGTGTTCTTTTCATTTGGCCTGCTTGTATGGTACTCAAAACGACCATTAGGTCTTACTGGCATTGTGCTAGCCAGCTATACATCTATTGTAGTGTTACATGGCTACGGCATTCTTCGCGCGATTATTCATACTGTGCTCATGTACGCCGTTTGGCTAGTTGCAAAATGGGTAATCAACAAAAGTGTTGACAATCATGCACTAGATTATTAAGATACATTCTTATGATAAGCAAAGCACAGAACCACTTTTATTTTTGGTTTACATCGTCACTTATGTGGCGCTTTGCTTGCGTGAACCAATAAATATAACACAACAAGTACTAAGCAAACCGCCCTCGGGCGGTTTTTTATATGAGGAGAATAGTATGACAGAAACAACTTTAGAAGCATTACGACATCACTGGGCGCTTGACGATCTTGCAGCCGAAGCAATCAGTATGGGTATCGAGGGTCATCAAAATTATGCTACCGAACTCGAGAATATCTACGGTCCCCTCGATATACGGGCCGTGCAACAGCGAGATTCAAACAGAGCCGAAATTGGTAATATATTTACCGGCCAATCAGACAAAAAACTGATCATTGTTGGGCCTTGCTCACTTGATGTAGACATAGACTATACCGAACTCTTTGATTTCATCGACGAACTTCAGTCCGAGCACCGAGATAGCGTCATAGCGTTTCGTGGCAACTGGGCAAAGCCACGCACCAGCACAGGCTGGACTGGACTCTTCTACAGCCTCAACGAACACAGCCGACATTCTGGGTTTGATACTATCAAAGAAGCGTTTGATAGGGGCATACCGGTTGTAACAGAAGTCACTGAAAGTGTCCAACTGGGCTCCCTGGCGCCATACCTAAGCGGCGTTTGGATTGGCGCCAGAGATATCGAGCCCACCGAGCGACGAGGGACGATGGCAGCGTTTCACCTGCCAGTGGGCATCAAGAATAGTACTCGTGGATCAGACAATGTTCTGCTAGCAGATACACTAAAGGCAATCCGAAGTAACTCAGTAGACAACAAGAACTCCGGTGTGCATATTGGTCAACTTGCCATGACGGCTAGCTCACCCGGCATACCAACGGGGATAATTCCTGTGGGCGAAGGGAACCATCGACTTGCTATCATCGCCCGTGGCTATACACTGCCGGATGATATGTCACCTGAAGCCAAGGAAGAAGCCGCACTAGAGCATCTATCAGAGTTGTGTGAATTAGGAAAACAGGAAGGCACAGCCGTACTAATTGACGGCACACACGGCGTCCCACCAATGTTCAATATCGACCGCAAGCACCCAGATCGTTTTCTAGGTGTACTAGACAAAATTCATCAGTCAGTTACTCATGGTAAAGTACGAAACGCCGAAATGCTTGCCGGGGTAATGGGTGAAGTCGGCATTGTAGAAGGGCAAACAGACATAAACCTCGTACTATCAACGCGAAAAGAGCCGCTTCGTCGACTAATACGAATGACATTGGCTAGCCTGTAAATAATAATCTGTAGTAAAGAGATAATTATGCAGATATAATAAGGACTAATATGACTAAACCAGTAATTTTAACAGGTCTCCGGGCCAACAACGATTTACACATCGGCAACTATTTTGGCGCCTTGTTGCCATTGATCGATATGGCAAAAAATAAGTCCGGTGATTTTCAGGTGAACCTGTTTGTCCCGGATTTACATAGTTTTACTACACCCATTGATCACAGCCAGCTGCAGCAACAAATCATGCATAACTTACGTATTTTTGTTGCCGCTGGATTGCCGCTCGATAGCCCGAATGTACACATTTATCGTCAAAGCTATATCCCTGCCCATAGCGAGTTAACAATCATTCTTAATAGTTTTACTGGTTTCGGTGAGATGAATCGAATGACCCAGTTCAAAGACAAATCTGCCAAAATTGGTGACGATCGTATCAGTGTTGGCTTATTCGATTACCCTGTACTAATGGCGGCAGATATATTGCTCTATGGCGCAACGTATGTGCCCGTGGGTGATGACCAAAGCCAACACTTAGAATTCACTCGAGACATTGCCGAAAGGCTCAACAGTAAATTTGGTGAGTCAATTTTAAACATACCGAAGCCCGTGGCAAAGCAGCACGAATTCTTTGGTAAAGACCAGGGGCTGCGCATAAAGGACCTTATGGATCCAGCTAAAAAAATGAGCAAGTCAGACGATTCGGGCAAGGGCATTATTTTTCTTGGTGACGATCCTGTTGCAGCAGCAAAAAAAGTCATGAGCGCGACAACAGATAGTGTAGGAGTAATCAACTTAGACTTTGATTCGCAACCTGGCATCAGTAATCTATTACAGATTTTGGCACTACTATCTGGTCGATCTGTGGACGAGATTACGCAGGAATATCAAGGACAAACACAGTATGGTCCTTTAAAAAATACCGTGGCCGAATCGGTCCAACGGTTTTTAACAGACTTTCAGACAAAGCTCGCGAATGTGGACGACAACAAACTGATAGCCAAACTAGAAGAGTCCGAAGCAGCAATGAACAGTATTGCAAACACTACTTTAAGACGTGTTCAAAAAGCCGTTGGCTTACGATAGTATGATTAACTTTACCGCAAAAAACGCCGGTAGAATCGATGCGATAGTCGCTTCTAGCAATGGACTGAGCAGGGCTTTTGCGGCATCGCTGATAGACCAGGGGAAGGTCAAGCTTAACGACCATATATGCTACAAAGTATCGGCTAAAGTACACGAAGGGGATAGCATCAGCTTAGACTTTAATCCCGAACAACTAATCGATATACCAGAGATTTCCTTACCTATACTATACGAAGATGACGATTGTTTAGTAATAGACAAGCCAATAGGGCTACTAACGCACAGCAAAGGAATATTCAACCCCGAAGCAACTGTGTCTAGCTTTATTCGCCCATTCACTTCTGGCATGGAAGACAATAGGGGCGGTATCGTACATAGGCTCGATAGAGTTACGAGTGGCGTATTAATTTGCGCGAAGCATGCAGAAGCACTTGCATGGCTACAAAAGCAATTCAGCCAACGTAAGACCAAAAAAACGTACATCGCCATCGTCGAAGGAGTGCCCGATCCGCCAAAGGCGATCATCGACATCCCAATCGAGCGCAACCCAAACAGACCACAAACCTTCCGGGTTGGTTTCAGCGGC
>CAYUBG010000039.1:5582-7462 GCA_964442995.1 uncultured Candidatus Saccharibacteria bacterium
GGCAAAGCCGCCAAGACAACATATGAGACAGAACAATCAAACGATACATATAGTATGCTGCGCCTTTCCCCCGAAACGGGCCGAACTCATCAACTCCGCGTCCATCTAAGCCATATTAAGCACCCCATCCTTGGTGATGAATTATACGGAGGCTCACCTGCCGATCGCGTGTATCTCCATGCACATAAACTTGAGATAACGCTGCCAGATAAATCAAGACGAATATTTGTAAGTCCGCTACCATCGGCTTTTACAGATCGAGTATCATAGATTTATGAGCCTACTGCTACACCCCCGAACAGAAGCTAGATTATCTGCGTTTATACATAATCCATCGCACGCATTGTTGCTTACCGGAGAGTCTGGAAGCGGCAAAGGGACGCTGGCAACCCATATCACACAACAAATTCTTGGCACCACCGGACCCACACATGTTAAGTTATTGGGTAATACCGAAGGACCGATCACCATTGATCAAATTCGAGACGCCATACATTTCACACAGCTTTCTATGCCAGGCTCCGATACAATTAAACGCTGTATCGTCATAGAAAATGCACAGCGCATGGGGCAGGAAGCCCAGAATGCTTTGCTTAAGTTACTAGAAGAGCCACCGGCTGATACCCTACTACTATTAACCGTCCCATCGTCGGACGATTTATTGCAGACTATTCGATCTCGCACACAAATCTTGCCAGTACTGCCCGTTTCATTGGATTCGTGCCTAGAGCACTTCACTAAGAGTAATATAGATACCTCAATCATCACACGAAACTACTTTTTGAGTGCCGGGCACATCGGCCTTTTGAAAGCACTCATTGACGAACCCGATCACCCTCTTGTGAGGCAGATTGATACAGCAAAAAATTTGGTGCGAGCCAATCTTTTTGAACGTTTATCACTTATCGATAACCTCGCCAAGAACCGTGATTCACTCGAGACATTACTAATGGCAATTGTTCGCGTAACCGATGCTGCCTTGCAGCAAGCCATCAGATCAAACAATACAAAAAATATAACACGGCTAACCAGGTCCGTACGCGTCGCAGTTACCGCCAAAGACAATCTGTCCAAAAACCCAAATACCAAACTACTGCTTAGCGACCTAATGTTAAACATTTAGAAATTTGCTATACTAGTAGTCACGATGTATGAAATCGCCCTTGTTTTGGGATTTGGCTTACTTGCTATACGTGGCAGCAAAGTTCGTGAAGACGAACTCAGTGAGTTACCCCGCAAAATAACAGATAAAGTAGGTAAACTCTGGGATATCGCACATCAGGGCATGCGAGAAAACAGATTTTTACGTGCCGAGAAGGCACTGCTTACCATCCTAAAAATAGATCAAAAAAATGCCGCCGCTTACAACCGTCTCGGTATTTTATATGCCAAACAAAAAGAATATCGTGATGCCATAGATTGCTTCGAAATAGCAAGTAGCATCGAACAGACTCCATCGAGCCTCCATAATCTTGGGCTTATCCATTACGAAACCGAAAACTACGAAAAAGCCGCTGTAGCATTCGAACAAGCGCTAAAACTAGAAGATGGATTTGCGTCTCGGCATATTGCCTACGCAAAGGTGCAAGAAAAACTTGGTAATAAAAAACTCATGCTCCACGAGCTAGAGCGCGCAGCAGAATTAGAGCCAAACAAAGAAACGTTGACATTACTAGAGAAGGCTTACCGCGATAACGAAATGCCGGCCGAAGCCGACCAAATAGAAAACCGCCTCAAAAAACTTATAGTGCCCGCTGGGCGGCCAAAACGAGTTATTCGGCCGCGAAAAGTAGTTGTATAGTATAGTTAGGTTGTAAAATAACCTCTGTTTTGGTACACTTTCTCGGTTGTGTATGCCGCCTTAGCTCAGTTGGTTAGAG
>CAYUBG010000040.1:0-7366 GCA_964442995.1 uncultured Candidatus Saccharibacteria bacterium
ATATTCGGCGCCAAATATGCTGATGATTGTCGTGCCATCAGAACTACCCTCTTTCTGATTTGAAGTATAGCAGGCCACAATAAGCCCAGGAAAGCTTCTGGCCTATTCCACAACAATCAACAGCCGTGCCCGGCTAAGGCACAAAGACCAGATTTGCTAGAACACTCTTGTCCAGATCGCCAGCAAATTGGTTAGATTCGGTCCAAACACGTAATGTTTTATCGCGCATGGGGAGTATAACCATGATCCCCTGCTTGGCGTTCGATATTTCGCCTTGTACACGTAGCCCAACTTGACCAGCTACCTTTGGCGCACTATAGGGCGTAACTTTAACCTTGCCGTTCTTTACCGCCGAGTCAAATTGCTTAATGTTCTGCGCATACTGCGTGTTTATCACCTGAGTGCGAATTGCGTAGTTTGCATTTGTGGTAGTGCCTGGTACTGTTGCAGGGTTAAAGTAACCATCCACCGGGATATTACCTCTACCTGATTCATCAACGTAAGCACTCCATGTCTTTGGATACTTGATGTCTACACTGCCGTACGCCGATGGACTAATATAATCACGGTATGGTTCTTTCTCTTTTTCGACAAATTCTTTGTCTTTTCTATCCGAAGTGGCCTGCTCGGCCTGCGCCACTGCATCGGCAATAAGCCCATCGACATTATTTTTGTAGTTCTGACGTCCTGAAAATGCCCAGACACCGAATCCCAACGAACCAAAAAATAGCACCAATACTACAAAAAAGCCAACTAACCATATATCGACATTGCCCCGCTGATCGTTCGACTTCATACCGCTCATGGTAACATAACAGCAATTATGGCGCTAGCCTTGTTGACTGCCTATCTTTTTAATTACATTTTCGGCTTTTGCTAGCTGTTTCTCGAGTTGATTAATAATTGTTTGTGCTTGTTTATACCGTACAATTGCCTCGTCAACATCTAGATGACCTTCTTGCAGTTCATCGAGAATGGATTGCAACTGTTCTTGTAATTCTGAATAGGTGACTTCTTTTTTGCTCATACTTTACCTTGCCGTGTCTTACCATTGGTTACTTTAGCACGAATATGAGCATCTTGTAGTTGTATATCTAACTGTTGACCCACACTCACCGACTTAAAAGATCGTATGACAGCCATGGTTTGCGTATCACGAATGACCGCATAGCCACGCTCCAGCGCAGCGTGGGGGCTTAAGGCCGCCAGCAGTTGTTTCTGCGACCGCAGCTGAACCATGCGTACTTCGATATACATTTCAATTGCCTGTTTGCACTGCTGAGTAAACAGTTCGATTTCATCGTGTTTGTCGTGCAGATAGCCAGTAACCATCCGGGTAGCAAGGTTCTTTTGGGACGCAAGACGATTTTGTTCGTGAGTTTTGTCGGGTGTTAGCAGCTGTGCGGCATTACTAGGTGTACTGGCCCGCTGATCGGCAGTGAGCTCTGCAAGACTAAAATCAACTTCGTGCCCGATAGCCACCAAGGTAGGAACTCGACTTGCTGCAACAGCCCTGGTAACTTGTTCGGTATTAAAAACGGCTAGATCATCTGCGCTACCGCCCCCTCGAGTAATAACAAGTACTTCTGGCAATTGTGGTGCCGCGTTTACTTGGTTTATAGCACCAATAACTTGCTCGATTGCTGCCTCGCCCTGCACTTGGACGTCATATACATCCACGTACATTCCTGCCCAACGCTCAGCAAGCACCTTTATGAAATCGGCATAGGCAGCAGACTGTGTTGACGTCACGAGCGCAATGCGCCTAGGAGGGTACGGCAATACTCGCTTGCGAGCCGGATCGAACAAACCCTCGGCACGCAATTTCGCCTCAAGTAAATTAGCAGCTTTCTTTAGCGACCCTTCACCGATTGGCTGCATATGCTGTACAGTCACCGAAAAACCGAATGCAGGATGCAGACGAGGCACGCCACGCACCTGTAGCATTAAACCATCTTCGAGCGGTCCCGGTAGATTATATACCGTTCCAAAAAACCGTATACTTGCCTGTTCGTCTTTTAGATCAAAATATACCCACCTACCCTTACTAACCCGAAAATTCGCCAGCTCACCAACAATAGCTACAGATGGATACGCAAAGTCAAGCGTTTGATTGAGTGATCCTACAAAATCACTCACACTAAATACGACGTCGTAACTCATACAAGTGCTTTTGTATCGCGCTGATGCTTATGGTACAGAATGTAACCAGGGATAATCTGGATTATCATACTTGTCACTCGATACATAATGGTTACCGGGATGCTCACGGAGGCCGGTACGCCACCAACTACCAAAATTGCTGTCATTAACGTCTCGTAGATACCAACGCCAGCTGGTAAAACAGATAAAAAGCCCGCAAAATTTGCTACCGCAAAAGCCAAAATAACCGCACCGGGGTTTACCCAATGACCAAATGCGATATAAACAGTATAGAGCGTCAGAAATTCGGTCACATTCGCGACTAACGACCACATGAAGGGTCGTTTTAGTGCCGAGTAGTCATTCTTAATAAGCATGTAATTGTCGTGTAAGCGATCAAAGGCATCTTCGACGCGCGCAACGTTAATAGTCTCTGGGTGCTTCGGTCGCACTACATGAATCACTCTATTTATAGCCTTTGTCAGAAATCCGAAGAAGGCGTTAATTCGTTGCTTGCTGCCGATTACAAAAGCGATTATTGCCGTACCTACCAGAATAAGCGTCGTTAACGAACTGCCCGTCAATATAACAAGCCTGTTCACTTTTCCGCTAAAGCTCAACATAATGAGCGCTAAGAACAGCAAAACCTGAAAAGACACAAATATCAGTATCCAGCGTACAAGTTGCACGAGTGATGACTTCGCACCACTCACACCCTTGTCTTTTAACCGCATACTAAAATAAGAGAACCCCGAAACGCCACCACTCGGCAAAATATGATTTATGAAGTTCAGTTCCAGATTCACCCGGAACAAATACCTATAGTCCAGTTTCTCGCCCAAAATACGCAGCAGGGCGCGATTCTGTCGTGTATACGCATCATAGTTTAGCCACTGCCAAACAATTAGTAGCGGCAGTAGCCACGCACGAATCTCTCGAGTTGTTCGGAAGCTCTCCATAATATGATCCCGAATACCGTAGATCAGCGCAATTAATCCCACCGTAGTGACAATGTTCAGTGCTAGTTTCCAACGGGCTTTTGCTTTTGTGCTCATGAATTATATTTACTATATCGCAATCGTGCTCTGGCGGCTATACTGTACCCTGTTATGCAGTCACTATTAATCTTAGGGCGCCAACCCGCACTCGGCCTCGCAGAGCTCGAGAGCCTCTTTGGTGCAAACAATATAACAGCGATAGGCACAATTGCAGCCGTACTAGATCAAGATCCTTCGAGCGTCCCATTTCCGCGCTTAGGCGGCAGCAGCAAGCTAGCAAGAGTACTTACCAGGATCGATAGCACAGACTGGCAAAAGCTTATCAGCTATATTGCCAACGAGATTCCTAAACATTTAGATTACATACCTCAGGGCAAACTCAAGTTTGGGCTAAGCGTGTATGGTATGCCTGTTAGCGCAGCAAAGATTAATGCCGGGGCCTTAACTATCAAAAAGTCTATCAAGCAAACAGGTCGCTCGGTTCGTGTTGTGCCAAACAACGATAGTACGCTTAATAGCGCACAGGTTCTCCATAATAAGCTCACCGACGAGCTTGGCATGGAACTACTACTCGTAAAAAATGGTGCAGATACTCTCTTGGCTCAAACAGTTGCCGAGCAAGATATCGACGCCTATGCCGCCCGAGATCACGGCAGACCCAAAAGAGATCCCAAAGTTGGCATGCTTCCCCCTAAATTAGCGCAAGTTATCATTAACTTAGCAAATCCAGGCGAAGGAGAAACCGTCCTCGATCCTTTTTGCGGTACCGGAGTTATTCTGCAAGAAGCCCTGCTAATGGGTCGTTATGTATATGGTACCGATATAGAACAGCGCATGATTGACTACACTAAAGAAAACATCGAGGCATTGATCGGACCCGCATCTCAGAACCTAGCAGTGGGTGATGCTACCTCGTTTACATGGGAAGTGTTTGATGCCATCGCCTGCGAAACGTATCTGGGGCGACCATTCTCTGCCCAGCCTCGACCAGAGATTCTGCAAGAAGTAATGCAAGATGTAAACACGATTCATAAGAAATTTCTTCGTAACGTAGCTCGACAAACCGAACCAGGTTTTCGAATGTGTATTGCTGTACCGGCGTGGAAATCGCCGCAAGGGTTTAAACACCTTAAAACGCTTGATTCTCTCGAGGAAATGGGGTATACTCGTGTAGAATTTGTTCACGCAGCGGAGGAAGACCTTATCTATCACCGCCCTGGCCAAGTAGTTGCCCGTGAATTAGTAGTATTACAAAGGAAGTAACATGTCACACGTCAAAGCTGGTGGTTCAAGCAAAAACATTCACGACAGTCCTGGTCAGCGACTAGGCGTTAAATTATTTGGTGGTCAAAAAGTCAAAAAAGGCCAAGTCATTGTTCGCCAGGTTGGCTTAACTAAGCGTGCTGGCAAAGGCACCTTCTTAGGCCGTAACTACACTATTCACGCCGCAAAAGATGGTGTCGTAACATACGCACAGCGCAAAGTTCGCCGTTTTACCGGCAAAACGGTTCGCCGCACCGAAGTAACTGTAGAATAATTCAAACAATTATGTTCTCAATCGGGCTATCTGCATGCCCTTCTTCTTTGCCTCTTCTATCCAGCGATCTCCAAAAATCATTGCCAGAGCTGCTGCACGATGTTGTCCACGAATAACCGTCTTTCCGTCACTCGATAAATCTATCGAGTCACTTCTAGCTCTATCGTAGTTGAATTTACCCCGCAACATGTCTGCGGCTATTTCTGCCACAACCCTTTGTGAGTCAGCGTTACCCGGTGGTCGGCCACTAGTTGGCAGGTCTTGTCTTTGCTTTTGGGTATCTTCGAGAACCTGGTCTCCAAACCACTTCCGAGGCGAATTTGGATCATCAACCATACCCGACTCTATACGAACGTAATTCCGTATTTCAGTTACTAGAGCTTCTAGTTCGGGGTCATCGACTGAAGCATCTTTCAACTTCTCCGCCCGTTTAGCCCACTCGGGGTTGCGATAGACCACTTCTTCTCTAATAGCTTCGACTTCTTCGGCACCAAATGGTCTACCGGTAATATGCTCGACCTGCTGTTTTATTCGTTTATCGACATTGACCAACACTCTTTCTAGCTCTGGCAACGATCTAGAAAGGTACATTGCTGCCGTATGAGCAGAATCACGTTCGAGTGATGGCCTGCCACTTCTAAAGCCATTAGTGGCCTGCTGCCAGGCACTCCTTAGACCATTAAGATCAGTTTGTTTCTGGGCTATCATTTCACGCAGGCGTCGTGGCAACAAGGTAGATGAGTCTAGAGCTGGAAAGACATCAATTTGCTTACTATCTCTGCCCAATAAGAAATGGTCAACGTCGCCCTTTGTTCTGTTGCCGAGGTAGACTATTCCGCCGCGGTTTTCTGGGCCGAAAGTATCATAAATTGCTTTAGTCGCGCTTCGACCAGTCTGCCCAAAACGTATTAACTGCTTTATAATCAGCTCCAGCTCATTATGCTCTTGTGTTAATCGTTCTACGGCCTGTTCTTCGGTGAAATCTTCGGGCATACCCCACTCATCACGAAGTTCCTGCATAGCCTGTTGCTTGTTTTGTGAGATTTGTTCTTCTTTAGACTCAACCTGACCCACCTCGCCGCCTTCGTCTACAGTGCTAGGCTGCTCAGCATCCTCTAAGAGATCCGTTGACGGTGGTTGTACGACTGGTGCCGGCAACTCTAAATCTTCTTTGGCTTCAACAGGTTCTGCTTCGGCTTCCGGAGCTAATTCCGGAAGCACAACTGGCGCGACTCCTGTAGCTACTGGCTCAACATCAACGACTTCTTCCACGGCTACTTCACCAATTTCTTCGACTTCTTCTGGATCTGCTGGCAACTCCTCGGGCTGGGACATCTGTTCGGCAGTCGTTTTGACAGTAACTCGAGTGCCTTGGCTCGAGACGTCCAGTATTTTAAATCCGCCATCTTCGTTAATAGCGATTCCAACATGTTTTCTCGAAACGTAAGGATCATGTGTTGCTGCTAAGTTTTGGATATCGGACGAGACTTTTTCGGGCTGCCGCCCTATAAAGTGAGTTGTATCCGGCTCGTGCATAAACGCCATTACGTACGAACCGTCCTGCGTAATCATTGGTTTAAAATTTTGACTGGTGTCGCCCACCCGCAGCAAAGCATACCTATCATCAGGAGGAAGACCATCTTCGCCAAATGGCTCACCCGGCCGAGTATCCACTAAGGCAAAATGCGTTACCGAGCCCATATCTAAACGAGCCATCACGTCAGCCTTTTTGCCTCCAAGATCGATTGTACCCAGAGAACCTATCATATCACCCGGTACGTCCATAATCGAATGCCCACTGCCATCTCCACCCAACACAACAGTCTGAGCACTGCCGTCTAGTCTAAGTACTTCATGTGGATCTATTTGCCTGGGCCCCTGTTGGCCTGCTTCTATATTTTTCATTTTTGTTTATGCTCGTACTTATAAATCGTACACCCCAAACAGTTGCACGTAAACCTTTGCTCAGTAATGGAGCTATAAACCTAGGTGGTGCTTGACACGTTCAACCACGTCGGCAATCACCACTTGAGATTTTACTAGGTAATCGTCAGCGCCGAGGCTTTTGGCTCGATCTTTGTCACTGTCTTGGCTTAATGCAGTCAGCATTACTACCTTCATTTTGGCAGTCTCTGGAGTGTTACGCAGGATATCCAGCACATCAAAGCCGCTTACCTTTGGCATCATTACATCCAAAATAGTCAGATCTGGGTTGTATTCGAGTGCGGCCGCCAAGGCATCTTCGCCATTGGGCACACGCTTTACGTCGAACCCCTCTGCCTGCAAACGAGTCTGATATACGCTGGCTAGTGCATCATCATCCTCTACAAGTAAAATTTTCTTTTGTTTGGTAGGCGCTTTTGTATCACTCATAACGCTAATGCTACCATGGTTATTACTTTTTTGGCAATAAACTGTCTACAAAGCCACTAAACATCGGGTGTGGACGATTTGGTCGAGATTTGAACTCTGGATGGAACTGACTCGCCAAAAAGAACGGATGATCAATGGCCTCTATCACCTCTACTAACCCATTGTCTGGATTAATACCGCTTGCTCGTATACCCCAGCTATCATAGTTTTTGCGGTACTTGGGATTACATTCCCCGCGATGGCGATGTCGCTCGGTAATTTTTCGCACACCATACACTTTTTCCGCCAAACTACCTTTTTCGAGTATGCAATCATA
>CAYUBG010000041.1:0-2867 GCA_964442995.1 uncultured Candidatus Saccharibacteria bacterium
TGACCCAGCGATCTGAGCTAGCACATCCTTATCAATGCCAACCGTCTTGCTTACTTTATCAATATCCTCTTTTGAAATAATGTGACGAAAGCCATCGAGCATTGCTTGGGCTGCCAATGCTTGTGCGAGTTCTTTATTTTTTCCACGATATTCAAAATCAAGCGGGGATCCTTCGCTAGGAGTTATTGTTAATGCCTTCAACGCATCACGAAAGCGTGTTGTATCTTCTTCACTTAGTTTTGTGACATCAAAAGTTAAATCAATGACTCGTGCGTCTGAATCGCTCGAAACAATCTGATGCACTTCTCTGGTAACACTGCTTGAACCGCTTCGCCTACTTTCTATCGCTTTTCGGGCGCCTGCGAATTCGTGAGCCGTAGGTTTGTCTGTTGTATACAATGTGGAACGTCTATTGACATTGCTATTGCCAGTATCGTTACTTCCGTTTTGAAAAGCTGGGTCAACATTCCACCAAGTTTTGCCGTCACCAGCTCGACCATGGTACGTCTCTATATCGGCAAGAGGTATTAGCAGTCCTAGTTCAGTCAATGTATCGAGCGCTTTAAAGCGTTCTGCATCTTCTAAACTACGGGAGTGTTCGACCCGAGTTTGCAAATCAATATTATCTGACATTTTTATTTTTCCTATGCAATCGATATTGTACGTCTATAGCCACTACTTTTCAATCTGGCAGCGTGGGCAAACGTGCGTGCCCCGACCAGCAACACGCATTTTGATTATTGTAGTTCCGCAACGAGGGCAAGGTTGACCCTCGCGACGAAACACACGAGCGAAACTCATATAGCTCCCTTTTTTGCCCTCTGCATTCACATAATTTTTATCCGTGGATCCTCCCTTTTCTATGGCCAGACGTAAAACAACGAGTAATTCGCTACATAACGTATGTATCTGTTCGATACCAACATCGCGTACCCGCGTAGCCGGATGTATTTTGGCACCCCATAAGCTTTCATCCGCATAAATATTGCCTACACCGGCCACTACTGTCTGATCTAATAGAGCAGCCTTAATGACAGCGTTCTTGCGTTTTTGCAAACGCGATACAAGTATATCGGAGGTAAAGTTACTACTTAGTGGTTCGGGCCCAAGCTTCTGCATGAAATCAATGTTTGGTAGCCCAGAAGTCGGAAGAAGCCGCATCCAACCAAATTTACGCTGATCATTAAAAAACAACGAACCACCCGTGACGCCTATCCTAACTCTGGTGGTCTTGTCAGGCAAAGGTCCGATGAGGCTGTCATTGGGATGGCCAGCACCAAATCGTTTCTTTTCATCCGTCGATCGATACACTAATTGACCTGTCATTTTGAGATGGATCACCAGACTATATCCAGACGTAAGATCGATCATTAGTATCTTTCCTCTCCGACGAACCCCCCTAATGCTAGAGCCTATCATGAACGTTTTGACATCAGCTTGAGCGTTTGGGAACGACTTAGCGGCGTCGTAATCTACGGTGCCGATAGTCTTTCCTAGCAGCATATCTGCCAAGCCGCATCGAACTGTCTCTACCTCTGGTAATTCTGGCATAATGCATCATTATAAACTGGTGTCTGTATACTTGGTAGCATGACTGATTCATTGGCTGATATTTTAGGGAGAACTAACCCGCACATACCCCGAGAAATCACGGCGCTAAAAGCATACATTCATAAAGAGTTCGGTTTTGAGGTCGGTGCTTCGATAAGTAAAACACAGATTGCCATTATTGCCCCAAATGGCTCCGCGGCCACCCTACTACGAATGCGACTGCCCGATCTCCAAAAAACAGCTCGCACTAAATTACGATTAGTTATCAGAATTGGTCGTCAGTAGACGCTCAAGCTCCGATTTGCACTGGGAAAAATGATCATAGTGTATGGCATGCATCCCAGCTGCCCTTGCACCTTCGCAGTTATGTTCTCCATCGTCTATAAATACGCACTCTCTTGGTTCGCAATCTAATCTTTCGGCAACAATAGCATAAATTTCTGGTGATGGCTTCGTTACGTTTACCTCGTAAGATAACACAATGGTATCAAACAATTGTTGCTCCTCGTTATCCAAGAAAACGTCTCGAACCCAGTTGGAACCAACATTGCTCAGAATGGCCGTCTTGTAGTTCCTATGTAGCCGATTAATAAGCGCGAACAACGGTTCATTCTTTCGAACAGCCTCATGAGTCCGAGTTTCGATAACGTCAGGAGTTCGACCGGTCAGAGATATAATCTGATCATTAAACTCTTGTAGTGAAATTAGGTTCGCGTCATGTGCCCGGTTTAAATCGCTTGCAGGTTTTCGTAGATCCTCTGGTAAGGATGCTATGAATTCTTTCCACAATTCGGTGGCAGTCAACACGCCAAAACAATCAAAGATAATCGCCTTAATCACCATCCTACTATAGCAGTTGCTACAGCTGTACGCCGGTCACAAATTTATAATATTCTGTTACTTGTTTCTGAAATAGATCATTTATTTGTGCAGGACTGCCCGCAGAAGTACCAATTCCACCACAAGAAGCCGCCCAGCGTCGCATTACACTATTACCGTCGTTGTATATTTCGTAGATATATCGATTTCCAAGCGGGCATGCACCCCGATCATCTGTCTGGCTGGTCTTTCGTTCTTTACTAAAGTTGTAACGATTTATCGCATATAGAAAATCCGTATAGGCCGTACGATTGTTTAAATCCGACTGGGACTTAATAACTTTATTTTCATAACCTTGTATAACTTCTGCAACACGAAGATCTGGACTGACAGTAATACGAACCGAACGATGCTGATCATCTCCATTAATCTTCCCGTCAATCGTTAATACAACTTTGCTATCTTTTTGTACATAATCGGTGACACTCACTGGCTTT
>CAYUBG010000041.1:2877-6843 GCA_964442995.1 uncultured Candidatus Saccharibacteria bacterium
GGAGTCGTTGTCTTACTGCCAGAGCCAATACGCGTTATGAGCATAATGAGCAATACAAAGCCCACAATAATGGTCATAACTACAATAAATTTTCGGCGTCCAAACATAACACTCCTTTGCTTATTACTATAATACCACATTGTGCTTATTTTTACAATGCTCTTTGATTCGTGATTCTCTCTCCTCTATACTGCAAGTATGCAGTTGATGGGGATTCTTAACATCACACCAGATAGTATCAACCGTGACGGCAATATGATGTCGTCGGTGGATTATTTGCGTGCTCAAGCTACAAACCCATGGGCAGAACCAATTAGTCCAGAAGAAGAATGGGGTCGTTTAGAACCAATCTTACCTCTTTTACTCGAGAAATATCCGGGCCGCATATCATTAGACACGTTTAACCCACAAGTTGCCGAAAAAGCGCTGCAGATTGGTAAGGTAATCCTGAATGATGTGACTATGTTTCATGACTCGCGCATGGTACAACTGGCTGCAGAATATCAGGTACGGTGTATAGTGAGCCATTTACCAGTAGCCGCGCATGGCGACATACACTGGGCTCACGATCATGCCGACATGAATAGCGATATACAAGTACTCACCGAACTGTTGCTAAAACGACGAGAAATGATTAACGCTGGCGTGAAACCAACAAACATTATATTGGATCCAGGTATTGGTTTCGGAAAAACATCCGCCTGTAATCGTAAGTTGATTGAGTTTGCGAAACATATGGAAGATCGTACCTTGCTAGCTAGTATCGACCCAGAATGTATCAACGAGCCGAGAATTAAAATCTTAATAGGCGCATCGCAAAAGCGAGTTGTGGGTGAATATTTTGCCGACGATCCAACTGAACCAGACGCCAAAAGAAGCGACGTCGCCAACAAACGCGCTTTCCGAATTGCCGAGCGAACCGGTGCCAGTATATGGCGAGCCCACAAACCAGCTATCTATAGCTAGAAATTTATTTCTTAAATGCTGCAGTAAGGGCTTTTAGCGTGCCGCCATTCAAAGCAATTTCGTCTAACGACTTGATCCATTTAAACTCTGAATGCTCACGAGAAATTTGAATAGGAACGGGTAGCACACAGAAAACTTCATAGTAAATTAATATCAAGCCCAGATCTTCAGCGATGTCTTTTGGCAATCGATCCGCACATAATATTCGGTTGACGTGAATACGAGAAATACCAGGTAGTTCTTCCTGAAGTTCTCGCATTAGGGTCTCTTCAATGGACTCGTCATCATCCACCCTACCTCCGGGAACTTCCCAAAATGATTCTTGATTATTCTTTTTGAGCAGCAACACACCTCCATCTTTACGACGGACTACGGCCTTAATACCAACGTTAAATTTTTTCACTAAAGTTCGCCCCAGTTTTCACCTGTAGACACATCAACCGTCAACTCAACCGGCAATGTATAGGCATTTTCCATAGTATATTTGACTAGTTTTGCTACGTCTTTGGCTTTTGTTTTGGGGCATTCTAACAAGATACTGTCATGGATTTGGAGTAACATTTTGATATCAGTTTGGTTGGCAATTTTTGACTGCACATCCACCATGGCTTTCTTCATAATATCAGCAGCACTACCTTGAAATGGCATATTCACTGCCGCCCGAAGGGCTGCTTCGCGAACAATAAAATTACTCGATTTAATATCAGGAGTTGGCCGACGTCGGCCGAGTAACGTCTCGACATAACCGTCTGTTTTTGCATGTTCTTTGACGGATTCTATGTAGTGTTTCAGTTTTGGTCGAGCCTCGAAGTACTTGTCTATAAAGTGTTTTGCCTGATCGTACGCCATACCAGTTGCAGCTACCAAACCATGCACACTGAGTCCGTACATAATGCCAAAATTCACTACTTTCGCATCACGACGCATGTTTTTTGTGACTTCTTCTGGCGCCCTACCATACACCTGCGCAGCAGTCATAGTATGCACATCCGCACCACGATTGAACGCATCAATCATGTCAGTATCATCTGCCAAAACCGCCGCCAACCGTAGTTCGAACTGGCTATAGTCGGCACTAATAAGTACATTACCAGGTTCAGCAACAAAAGCAGTTCGTATGCGCTTGCCCAGCTCGGTTCTTACCGGAATATTCTGTAAGTTTGGATCAACCGAACTAAGCCTCCCTGTCTGCGCAGTAGTTAGGTTATAGGTAGTATGGACTCGTGAGTTTGCGTCAACTTGTTTCGGCAAAGTATCAATATAGGTATTCCTCAGTTTGGTTACCTCGCGGTACTGGGTGATCATATCGATGATTGGGTGTTTACCACGCAGCTTATCGAGCTCACTTGCAGCCGTAGAGTAACCGGTTTTACCCTTTTTTATGCCAGTAGTGTCTAATTTTATCTTCTCGAAAAGTATTGTTGCTAGTTGTGCAGGGCTACTAATATTAAACTCTTGGTCCGCAAAACCATAAATCTGCTGTTCATAATCACTAATCATGTCCGCAACCTGTTCATTCATCATATGCAAATACTGCACATCTAGTTGAATACCGGTGTATTCCATTTTCGCGAGAACAGGGATTACGGGCCACTCTATAGTCTTGGCCAGATTCTCGACCTTCGACAAATCGTGTAGCTGCTTCTGTTGAACCTTAGCTAAAGCATTGACGACAGCCGCAATATCAGCCGCTACGTCTTGACCATCTATGGCTTCGTCCGAAGCCATATGAACACCCAGTTCAGACGCTGCAAGCTCTTCTAGGCTTTGCTCACGCCTGAGGCTATTAATGAGAAAAGCTGCCACTAGCACATCATGTTCAATGTTTTCAGGCATGATACCCAGCGCATACAACGTTTGAAGAGTCGACTTAGTATCGTAACCAACCAAGCCAGAAGCTTCTATATAGTCCTTTAATTTAGCGCGTATCGCATTTGCATCTAGTTTTGTTAAATCAAACACCAAAACTGTTTCTGGTTGCGGTGATAAAACTAACGTCTGTGGCTCTATGCCATGAGGCTGTAAGCTAGTCGCCTGCACTACCATTTGTTTTACGGAAGGTAGCGTCAGTTTATCAAGCTGCTCATCAGTGGTAACCCAATGTATCTTACCTACAGTTAGCTTAACCTCGTCTTTAGCAATATCTTCTGCTGGTGCTACATTCATATATTCTGGTAGTTGTCTGGCTAATGTTCGAAACTCAAACTTCTCTAGAACTGATCGAATTTTCTCTGGTTCACAGGCGCTAACATCGAGCTTACCCAAATCAAGGTTAATAGGTGCGTCAGTCCAAATAGCACCAAGTTTTTTACTAAGGTACGCAAGGTCTTTGCCGGCAACAAGTTTTTTACGAACACTTTCTTTGATTAGATCAATATTCTCGTAAACACCGTCAAGCGTATGGTATTGCTTTAGTAATTCTACAGCCGTTTTTTCCCCTACGCCAGGTACGCCGGGAATATTATCGGAACTGTCACCTTTCAAAGCTTTCAGGTCTAAAAATTGAATGGGTAGCAATCCATACTTTTCTGTAAAACTTTCAGGATGAAACAGCTCGATATTGCTCAACCCTTTTTTGAGCGCATAGACGCTCACATGTAAGTCCACCAGCTGAAGCATATCCATATCACTCGTAATGAGTATGGTCTTGATGTCTTGAGCAGTTGCCTGCACGGCAAGCGTGCCCATAATGTCATCGGCTTCGTAATCGTCTAACTCGTATAGCGGCCAATCAAATGCATCGAGCAACTCATGCAATAATGGAATTTGCTCATAAAAATCTGGGGGCGGCGGCTTGCGTCCTGCCTTATATTCAGGATACAGCTCTAGTCGTTTGCGGATATTCGTCTTGGGCTTATCCCACGCCACACACACATAGTCGGGTTTTAGCCGCTTGACTACTTCCAGCGCCATAACCGCAAAGCCATACACCCCTCCGGTAGGCGTCCCATCCTTAGTGCTCAGGCTAGGCATGGCATAGTAACCACGGTAAAAAACACT
>CAYUBG010000042.1:0-6785 GCA_964442995.1 uncultured Candidatus Saccharibacteria bacterium
TCCTGAAGGGATACGGGCCGATACGGCTGGCCATCTTGTGCTTTCAAAATACCGTTAGAGCGTATATCGTAACGTGTGGTTTTAGCTTGTCGTTTACCACTATCGTCAACCCATTCTTCATGCCATACCCAAGTCCGATCATCAAGACAAAAGAACTCACGACGGCCACCTGCAGGGACAGGGCCAAACAATGTGCCACCTATCTGTGCTTCGTGTCGAATTAAATTCCTGTGTAGTTCGGCTGCTCGATCTTTTGACCGATCACCAACTACATTCTTTAGTATTTTAGTAATCATTATGCCGGAATCCCCAGTTGATCTTGCATATGGCGTAGATGATCGGCGGTAGATAACGCCGCATCACTTGCCGCTTGTGCATAGTCCTGCACAGAGCTCACATTGTTTCGGGCAGGTATAACCTGTGCAGTACTTAGAGGGTCAAAGCTCACGGTCTTGCCCGCAGACAGGTTTTGGACTTTTCGAGAGTGCGAATTTATGGGAATCACCTCAGCTACGGCTTCGCCAGGCAACTCAGCTGTCGCTTTAGCAGGAAATTTTGGCGCGAACTCAAGAACTGCATCAGCAATTTGTGGTACTGCCATAGACTGCATTACGTCTACGGCATCGTCAATGTGTAAAACTCCAAATCTCACAGCACTAACCCGCCCAGACTCAATTAGCTCAGGGACATTAGAATTGACGCGCTCAAAAGAATTATCTTGTTGCATGTATAAAATTGTGTCGTTTAGATATTGAACAGTGTACGTGCATTTTCGGTTGTGTTTGCAGCCAACATGTCTAGTGGCTCACCGCGGAGTTCGCTCAAAAACTCGGCCGTCACACGTACATGTTTAGGCTCGCAGATAGTACCACGAAACGGCTTTGGAGTCAAGAAGGGGGCGTCTGTTTCAAGAAGTAATTTATGCAACGGTACAGCTTTAGCCGCCTCTAGCTGCTTCTCATTCTTTGTAAACGTCATGATGCCATTGAGGCCTACATACAGCCCCCGAGAGAGTATTTGCTCTAAATCCTCAATTGTTGCCGAAAAACTATGGATAACCCCTCTAATACCTGAATATTGGTCAAAAATAGGCCAAAAATCATTAAACGCATCTCTCACATGGAAAATTACCGGCAAATCGTGCTCGGCAGCAACATCTAACTGATACCGCAGCAACTTCTCTTGGTCCTGTTTACTGGAGTGTCCGTAGTAATAATCAAGGCCTATTTCGCCAACAGCAACAACTTTTGGCCTTTGCGCGAGCTCTCTAAACTGCTGCAAGGCTAGATGATCATGTACGTACTCTTTAGCCTCATGTGGGTGCAACCCTATGCTTGCCCAGGTAGCATCGTAGTGTTGCGCCATTTGCACACCTAACTCACTGTCCTTTAGGGTGCATCCGACCAGTAACAATCGATTGACTCCCTCACTGGCAGCAGCAGCAATAACCTCCGTAGCATCTAACTCATAGTCAGCAAAGTGGATATGACAGTGCGTATCTACAAATTCCATAATCTGTAGTATAAACGATTTGTTTTACAACAATATTGGCGTTGTACGATGATTTTAGTTCGTGTAGCATGTGCATTATGCAAGATGACCAGTGGATCAGCCCGTATGTTTCTGTTGATTGTGTCGTGTTCCAACTCATAACCGACAAGCTCTACGTACTATTGGTGAAGCGCAAACGCGAACCATATAAGGGTAAATGGGCGCTACCTGGTGGTTTTTGCCCAGTTGGTACCAAGACTTACGACGCAATGACTGATCAACTTAAAACAAAAACAGGTGTCGTTGCGGAGAAGTTGCACGTATTAGAGCAGCTGTACACATTCGACACCATCGATGCCGACCCTCGAGGACCAAACGTAATCGTTTCCTACCTAGGACTAACCCGAAATATCACACCCCTGGCAAGCAAAACAACCGAAAATCCTCAATTTTTCCCCGTCGAGGATCTTCCTGATGACCTGGCATACAACCATCGAGAAGTCATCGACTATGCGATAGGGCGCCTGCAGGCAAAAATAACGTATACTAATGCGATTTTTGCTCTTTTACCAAAGTTATTTACTTTCAACCAACTACAATCAGCGTACGAGACAATCTTGAGCCACAAACTAGACAAACGAAACTTCCGCAAAAAGTTCATGAGCCTCGAGCTCATACGTGAAACAGATGAATATCTACGCGAGGGTGCGCATCGTCCAGCCAAACTCTTCCGTTTTAACGAACAGCACCTCGAATACCTAAGCCGTACGTTCGAATAATAGTATTACTGGTAGTTATCCACAGTAATTATCACGATTACGCTTATTTGTGTTGACTCGACACAAACATAGGTACATAGTAGTTAGTGTAACAATAACGCTTACAAAAGGAGGGCAGTATGACAAACACAGAACTAATTGTTAGTACCGGGGCAACCTTGTCGACAAACATCGAATTGCCAATGCCCATGAATCCTTTTGAAGAGCACATTCTAAAGCAGCAAGAACAAAAGCAACTTGCTTTGCGACTTGCCTACAAAAGAATTGGTGATCGGCTATATAAACTATTTGTCACAAAACAGGCATATACAGAACTACTGAGTGCCTACGACGAAACGAGGATAGCACCATGAAAAGAATAGAATATAACCAGTTTGATGATGTATATGTACCCTATATAGACAATCTAGAGCTAACGACAACCCAACGCGCTCGCTTATGGTGGGAGGTAGCGGTCACCCCCTTGCCAACTCTGGCTCGCTGGGTTATTTACCGGGCTTTACGCCAGCCAAGACGACTACTCTAGGCTTTGGGCTTAGCAGCAAGATCGTGACGAGGGAATAATGTTGTCTTTAGCGGACGAATCACTCCATCTTCGAATATATGGCGAATCTTCACTGCAGTTTCGGGCAAAAATGGCTCTAGCAGGTTTGCAATCTGCAATAATGAGCCACACTGGGTAGCAAGCACTTCTTGTAAGTGAGTTTGGTCACCAGTCTTAGCTATTTCCCATGGTTTTTCTTGGTCGATGTATTGGTTTAAGCCACGAACTTGGTCCCACACTTCGTCCAGAGCACGATCAAATTTACAGTAATTAAGTGCTTCCCAGTATTGTTCAGTGTCGTGTGCCGCAGGCGGAATATTGCCAATGATCCCGTTTTGATATTTGATTATCATTGCCGCGGTGCGTTGCACTGCGTTGCCTAGCTCGTTACCTAGCTCATTGTTATATACCTGTTCTAAACGTTCCCACGAAAAATCTCCGTCGTCGTAACTTGGTACATGTCGTAAAAAGTAATATCGAAAAGTATCGGCACTATATTTATCGACAATCTCTTTCGGATGGATCACATTACCCAGGCTCTTACTGATCTTTTTGCCATCCACCGTTAGGAACCCATGTACATAGAGTGCTTTTGGCAAGGGCAGTCCCAGTGCCAGTAGCATGGCTGGCCATATAGCGGCGTGGTGGCGCAGGATATCTTTACCGATCACCTGTACATTTGCTGGCCAAAACTTTTTGAAGTCTTCGTGCTCAGGATAACCCAACACTGTGATATAGTTCATCAGTGCTTCGAACCATACGTACATCACCTGTGAGTCATCACCAGGAATCGCAATTCCCCATTCCAACTTGTCCTTCGGCCGACTGACACTAAGGTCTTGCAAACCTTGGGTAATTACATGTAATATTTCGTTCTTTCGTGTTTCGGGAATAATCAGAAATTCGTCTTTTTCAATTATTTCTTTTACTTTGGGGCCAAATTCACTCAGCTTAAAGAAGTAGTTTTCTTCTTCGAGTTTTTCATACGGCTTTTCGTGATGTGGGCAAATTCCCTTGTTAACCTTGGCCACTTCTTCGGTCACAAATTCTTCGCAACCGGTACAATACAAACCAACATATTTACCTTTGTAAATATACTTGGCGAGCTTCTGCCAGATTATCTGGGCACGCTTTTCGTGAGCCTCGTCTGTTGTTCGAATAAAGCGGTCATTACTAGCATTGAGCAGCTTGGCAAGATCCCGAAAGGCCTGGCTTTTTTGGTCAACCAGCTCTTTGGGGGTCAGCTTTAGTTCGGCCGCTTTATCAGCAATTTTGGTACCATGCTCATCGGTACCAGTACTAAAAATCACCGGCTTTCCCTGTTGGCGGGCAGCACGAGCAAGCACATCTGCCATAATGAGCTCCAGCCCAAAACCGATGTGTGGGTCACCGTTCATATACGGTATAGATGTTGTGACGTAATAGTTCATGGTCTCATTGTACCTTGTTGATTAAAGTTAGTATAAAAATGAAGAGAAATAAAAGCTAAGCCCGCGTGGGCATACGTCGCATCACAAACGAAGTAGTAGCTTTATTCATACCAAAACTATACCACATTTTTCGAAGTACTACCACCGTACGGGATCAAAGGCCTTGGAGGATCTTCTGCGCAGAAACCGTGGTCTCGACATTCTTCGGGCGAGAAGTCGGGCAAATAATGGCCGTCAATTAGTCCATAGTACGGCACGTTTTGCTCGTCAAGATATGGCAGGCGCGGATTGCGTAGCCACGCATAGAGTACACGTATATCCTCCATACCGAACTCTCGCAATTTCGGTATGGGCATGGCGGTAGTACTGCCGGTGGTTGCCGCGTCATCGATCTCTAGTGCTTGTTCGATACCATAATAGGCGATCAGTCTTTTGGCTGCTTCGGTGAGTCGGACTATTTTTTGGTCGTTCACAACAAACTTTTCGGTATGTGCAACGAGTACTTGGTCGTCGTAGTTGCCGTGCGTGTTCAACTCTGCGGCAATTGCTTCGGTCACTTCGAGTGTACCATTCGCAAGACTCACTAGACACGGAGCTGACGGACCCGAAAACAGCTGCCGAGTTTCGGCGGCACTCAACTGCACCCACATGCCCCATTCTGGAGTTCCAGGTGCTATTACATCAAAATCCAGCTTCTCGCCATGCAACCCTGTTGTGAACTCGTGGTGACAATCTTGGTCTTTTATACCGAGCTCTACGATGCTTTGTTCAAATTGGGCAGCAGTAACCATATTGCTCTATTGTAAACAACCCAAGGTGCAGGTACTGTTGTATTATTCGGTGTCGTAGTCGGTAGCCAAGTGCCACAGCCGACAGTGCTGGCATCTGTAAACTTTTAACTTTGGTTTATCCCCACGCTGATATTTACTTGTGACAGCTACTGCTTGGGCTTGCTGCTTAGTGTCAAAAGCCAGTTTAGCATCACAAGATGATGTGTCAGATTCTTGATCCATACTATTTTTTACACCCATATACGGCATTTGACGCTCCAAACAATACGTATACGCATCCGGGGGTCTTCTTGTCGCCGTCCAAACTGATTGCATAATCGGCCTGGAAATTTTTATAACTGTCATTAAAGTCAATGCGATTCCATGTTGCACTGTTCGGACTGCTCGGATTAAAGTCCTCGCTGGCAAAAATACCAAATACGTTGTTCACACAACCAGATACATATATGGTCGGATAAGTTTTACCAGTCGCAGCCATACCAAAGCCAACATCAATGATCTCTGACAAAGACGTAAGCTGCGTAAACGTATTACCACTCCTAAACCACGTCTTCGGCCCACACTGCGAATTAGAAGTGTTACTGTCTCCACTCGCAATGAACAAATCACCCGCCTTTCCTGGCACAGCCTTTATTATCCCGTGTATCTTTGCAGACGCCATATCGGTAACGCTTCCTAACTTTGTCCAGCTGTTTGGGTACGTATTCATTTTGTAAATAGAGAACGTTGTTTCATTCGCTTCGGCTAACATCATGTAATAATTGTTTGCAGCATCTACTGTAATAAAATTCTGGTTAACACCTTGATAGCCTCCAAAGTCCTGATTGGGATGATTCAAACCCATACTCGTGAGCGTGTATTTAGTTATCTTCATTTCAGCAGCAGTATCCTCGCAACTAAATGTCCTAATGCCGACGTTACCGTCTGGCAAACCACCACCGCTTGCCCCCGCGCCTGTAGGAACAATTATTGCCTGCCCAGAATCATTAACAGCTACCGTACCGCGCACAGGTCCATAATCACTTTTAGACCCGTCTTCATTTAGTCGAGTCTCGTATCCTAAGCCTTGTGATAATTTGAAGGTCAGACCGCCGTCTTTAGAACAAATCGCAGTACTTTTTGTGTCAAAATCAAATAGATTTTCTGACAGTCCAACAACATACTTGCCATTAGGGCTTACATTGACACTATCTCCATGCCTGATAGGTACATAGCCAATTCTGGAACTTATAATTGGACCTGAAGGCAACGCCTCTACCTCAGAGATGTTACCTGTCCATTTCTTAAGCCAGCCAAGACGATCATGCTGCGTAAAAATTGATCGAGACGAGCCATCTTGTGCCACGAACGAGCGTACCTGATTGCCGATCATGTTTTCTATGCCATTACTTAGGCCAATCCACGTATTTGCAGGTGTCGTAGGATCGCGATATTGCATGCCGATGCCGATGGTCTGCCACAACCTATCGCCCACAAAAGCCGACTCCGCAGTAATAGCGCCATCGTACTCGATGAAACCAGGCACAAAACTAGATTCATGAGTGAACCATGGTATGTCTGACTGAATTTCGGTCGCACCCGTGACTTTCGTGGGCCAGGTTGCGCCTTTGTCATTAGATATTGCATATTCTGTCGTACCTTTTGTTACGGCCACCTTACCGTTTTTGTTAGCAGCAACAGTGTCAGCATCTGACAAAGGGTTAGATATCTCGGTTAAAACACGATTCTTTAATGTATACAACTTTCCAGT
>CAYUBG010000043.1:0-6341 GCA_964442995.1 uncultured Candidatus Saccharibacteria bacterium
GTAGGATCACGATATTGCATTCCGATACCAATTGTTTGCCATAGTCGATCACCAACAAAAGCGGACTCAGCGGTTATCGCTCCATCATACTCGACAAAACCGGGAACAAAAGAAGAAGGAAAGTTAAACCATGGAATATCGGACTGAATCTCTGTCGCTCCTGACACTTTTGTAGGCCAAGTCGAACCATTGTCATTTGATATGGCATACTCCGTCGTACCTTTTGTTACGGCCACCTTGCCGTTTTTGTTCGCAGCCACCGTGTCTGCGTCGCCAAGTGGATTTGTGATCTGAGTTAATATTCGGTTCTTTAGCGTATAGAGACTGCCTGTACTTTTATTCGACGCCAAAGCGTAAATAGTGTCCTTGCCATTATAAACCGACTGCTTCACAGGATAGGCAGTCAGCCCTGCAACGATGCTTAACTGCTCACCTGTTGAAACTTTTCCTGCAAAGATACCGCGGTCGTTAGCGCCATTACCTTTCGATGTATTTGCAAAGAAATACACATTGTCTTCAGCATCATTTATGGCCAGTGTCCCGCAGACAAGGTCCGTCCCCGTACAGTCAAAGCCGCCGAAAACCTTTGTCCATGACCCTCCAGCATTGCCCGTACGATAAACGCCATTCTTGCCCACGACGTACAGTGTATCTTTGTTGGTCTTGCTGACCGCCATAAATGACCCTAGTGACCTACCGACGTAATACGGATTGTCCTCATTGATATTGGGATCAGAATGGATGCTTCCTGCTACCGCTAATAATCCAGCTGTCACATTGGTTAATTGCCAGTTGTTCACACTTGTATTAAAGTCGGCTCGATAAATCTCGTCCTTGAGACGAATGTAAATCCGGCTCTTGTCGTAAATAGATACTTCCGTGGTTGCCGTACCGGCATACCAACGCAGGCCTGATTTGTCCTTTTCATCCGCTGGCAAAGTTGCAAACGTAACGAGCGGTACCCATTTGGTGCCATCAAAATAAACAGCCGATTGTGCGTCAGACCTTGCAACCAACTCTCCATTGATACCAACATCTATACCTGTTAAATAGCCACCAGCGCCAATACCAACTCGCTTCCAGCAATAAGCGCCTGCAGGCAAAGCAGTACAGTCTGCAGATTGCCCGCCACATCCTCCAGAACGAAACCGGGCAAACGATCCGCCGGATGCGTTAGTAGCTGTTTTTGATAAATTGCCGCAAGCTGCTGATTCCGACTCTAAAGATACGGTAGACGTAGCCGCCCTGGCAGCAAAGAGAATGACTACACCAATTACAGTAATGCCACCAACCAGCGCAACCCGTCGCAGTTGCACTGGGTTTTTGGTGATATCCCTCATCCTGGCAAGCCAGCTCACCTGCTTATTCCAAACAACCATTACCAATATAATAGCTGCACAAAATACAACTTACAATACACCAATGTTAGAATGGCCGCGGAAGGTTCACCTGACTAGTCGTACTCAGCGGTGGGTCGACTGAAATAGCGGTATTGTAATTCGGCACCGCCTTCAACCGACGCCCGTTACACAAGCGCCCCCACTGGGCATCCTTACCACCTATCAGGCAATTATCGACAAAAGTCTGCATCACTCCCACGTTCCATCCACCAAACCAATCGCCATGCACTGTTGTACCACCAGGCATATTCATAGTCGTACCATCGGGCATTTTCATCTTGTCGGAAGATAAATACCACCCTGACGTCGACCCTGTAGGTACCGACCACAATATGTTGTACGTAACCTCAGGTAATGCAACTGGATGGGAAGCTGGGCAAACGCCTTGTTCGTGATATGCCATATGACTTTTATGATTTGTGCTGTCTAGATTTACACCGTCCCAGCACTGCGGGAATGACATGACCAGCTGTAGACCCTTATTGTCTTCTGTTCGTCCGGTACATGACGAAGGAATAACAGCCTGTTTTGTAACACTCCCGTCTACGCAGTTCCATTCATGAGGCAGCGTATCATATGTCTGTGGACTCATCGCCTTTGCATCGCCCGCAATCATACGTAGCCCCTCAGGTAAATAGTGCATACTCAGCCGACTAACATTTTGCGTCTTGTAATACACGTTGATTACAGACGGAATGCGCGCTTTCCCGCTCGGGTCAAGCATGGCCGGTATCCAATAGGCGCTTCTATTGAGCGGCCCGCCCGAACAAGTACCGTCGCCAGTATTCTTTAATGTCTCATACGTACTCTTATAGTTTGCGAGTGTGTTGCCAAAAAACATATGCATATGTGCCTTGCCTTGAGAGGTGGGGTCGGCAGGATTGTTGACTATTGGATCATCAAAATTTAAATGCGATGCCCAGCAAATGACACGAAAGTTGCCTTCTCGCTCACCGCGAACCAATACTGGCGAATCTTGCGGCGGACTATCATCAACGACCGTCCAATCATTAACATTGACAGCAGTTGACCCACATAAGCCATTCTTAAAACGAACAAACGAGTTGGCCGATGCCGATGAAGCAGACAGTGGAAGCTCCGCACAAGAAAGGTTACCAGTGCTTGGCTCGACGCTAACAGACGAAGATGCTGCTTTTGCCAGAAATAAAGCCACCACACCAACAAGACTAATAGCCAACACTAAAATTAGCCGTTTTGGCAACGTAAATCTAATACGCTTTCGTAACATGAGCATATTGTAATGAAAATATCGCTGCGTAGGAAGCGCCATGCTACAATGCAGACTACAAATGCCAAAGCAAGTCATAAAAGAACAATCTATAGCCCTCACATTAACCGTCATTACCTGTCTGCTAATGGTCTTGCTGTTAACAGGAGAAATCCATATACTAAACCGTTTCACAAGTGATGATATTGCTTTGCATATTCGGCTTTCAGACATCTTGGTCGGGATGACCATTTACCTAAAGACAGCGATTGACTTTGCTATTTTTATTGGCCGACTCATGAGCCACAATAAGGGACTCAAAGGCCGCATAGGCATCGAGATTGGCACAGCGCTCGGTAATGCCGTGGGAACGTTTGCTATCCTTGCGATCTGGACATTCTTTAAAGAGGTCAACTGGCTTTTAGCCATCATGGTATTTATTGCCGCACTAGTGCTATTTCGTCTTGCACAGGACGGGCTCGAGCACGTTGACCACGAAGATGCGAAATACCCTCGGTGGTTTCGAAAATTCGTTAAACAATTCGAACGTATTATTACGCTCATTAACCAAGGCACAAATCCTGTACTCTCACGGATCGTGCCGTCACATACGCTAAAAGCAAAAACCAGCAAATCGCTAATTGGATTGCTGGTGATGTCATTCACCGTGCCGTTTCTACTTGGTCTTGACGATTTTGCCGGTTATGTGCCGTTATTTAATATCGTTAATGTCTATGGTTTCGCCATTGGCGTATTCGTAGGTCACATGATTTTAAACATATTCCTCTACCTATCGCCAAAGCGCACGATTGCCGCGGTCAAGAACCCAATTATATCCTTACTCGGGAGTATTGCGTTTGTCGTGCTTGCCATGTGGGGAATCATAGAAGCCTTTAAATTAGTGTTCTTGCATCATTAATTTTGCTTTTCTATCTTCCAACGCCATAATATAAGCATGAGCAAAAAACAAAACCAATACCACCGCAAGTTTGTATTCTTAATTGTCTTTATTCTTTGCATACTACTTGCCTACGCGCTTGGTATGAATAGAGGGCAAACAAAACAGAGCCACTTACAGCAAAAAGACCAACTCTACATTCAATCCCTAGAACAACGTGTCAAATCACTTCGTGACGAGCTAGACAATACAAAATCACTCAAAGTAACTAATTAGTTCTTAGCCAGACGCTTGCGTTTATTGGGGTCGAGTTCACGTTTGCGTAAGCGTAGATTCTTTGGTGTCACTTCGAGTAGTTCATCATTTTCAATGAAGTCGAGACATTCTTCTAGGCTAAATATTGTTGGAGGGGTTAGCTGCACGACACCATCACTCGACGAACTACGCATATTGGTTAGGTGCTTCGCCTTACAAACATTCATCTCCATGTCTTCTTGCCGTTTGTTGAGTCCTACAATCTGTCCAGCGTATACTTTCTCTGCCGGACCAACAAATACCACTCCCCGCTCTTCCGCTGTCTGCAGTGAATACGGCGTCGTAGTGCCAGTTTCGTACGCAATCAGTACGCCATTTCGCAATTGCTGCAGTGGCGATCCAACCGGCTGGTAACCAGCCACCAGCGTATTCATAATTAAGGTACCCTTGGTATTAGTCATAAGGATATTTCGCATACCTAACAATGCTCGGGTCGGCATATCGTACACTAGCTTTGTTACACCCTTAGGACTAGCGAACTGATCCTTGAGCGTTGCCCGTCTAGCACCTAACTCCATCTGTACAGTTCCAACATGTTCGGCCGGGACCTCGATTATCACTTCTTCAATCGGTTCCACGGTCTGACCATTTTCTTCATGCGTGACTACTTGCGGACGACCAACTTCAAATTCATAACCCTCTCGTCGCATAGTTTCGATTAAAACACTTAGGTGGAGTTCGCCACGACCGCTAACCAAAAAGCCAATGCCGTCTTCTTCGACGCGCAAACCGACGTTTGTTTCTAGCTCTTTGCGTAATCGCTCGCCAATCTGCCTGCTCGTATTAAACTCCCCTTCTAGACCTTTGAATGGACTAGTGTTTGGACCGAGGTAAATACGTAGCGTTGGAGCTTCGACTTCCAGAACTGGCAAGGCTTCGGGGCTAGTAGCATCGGCTATGGTTTCGCCAATTTGAGCATCTGCTATGCCGGTTAACTGCACGATATCGCCGGCAACACCGCCGTTGACTTCGAACTTACTGACACCTTGGCTCATGTACACCGTGTCGACCTTAGCTTTTGCCTGACTTCCATCTTTTTTACAAAGAGTAACTTGATCACCTGCTTTTACCTGACCACGAGTAATGCGCCCTATAGCATACTTGCCCTTAAAGCTATCCCAAGCCAAAGCGGTAACCAGCATTTGGAATGGCTTTTCGACTTCGATAGTTGGGGCTGGCACATGCTCGATAATGGCATCAAAAATATCCGATAAATCTGCCGTCTGCGACGGGTCAGCAGGGATTGTTTTCCAAGCTTTGCCCTCGCGACCAATGGCATAGTAGACTGGGTAATGCAGCTGGTCTTCATGCACAGCTAGCTCCAAAAACAGATCTGCTAGTTCGTTTTCTACCTCGGTAATGCGCGCAGCCGGTTTGTCGATTTTATTGATAATAACAATAGGTTTAAGTTCGTTAGCCAGTGCTTTAGTGAGCACAAACTTGGTCTGCGGCATTGGCCCTTCTTGGGCGTCGACAATCAATATGCATCCGTCGGCCATATTGAGTGTTCGTTCCACTTCGCCACTAAAATCGGCGTGGCCTGGAGTATCAATAATGTTGATTCGATAATCGTCGTGTTGCACGGCCGTAATCTTGGCCGTAATCGTAATGCCTCGCTCGCGCTCTTGATCACCGCTATCCATAATCAGTTCTTGGCTCATTTCGGCCTGGTTGTCACGAAAAGTCTTGGATTGCTTCAATAGACCGTCCACCAAAGTAGTTTTGCCATGATCGACATGGGCGATGATAGCAATATTACGGATTTTGGTTGGATCTTGAGTGTTCATATTTAGCCTCGCCCCACAAACGTTAATGCATAACCAATCTTGCCTGCTCTGCCAGCTCGTCCAATTCGGTGTACGTAATCTTCGTAAGTCTGCGGCTGAGTATAGTTGATAACATGTGTTACATCCTTAACGTCGATACCGCGCGCCGCCACGTCTGTGGCTACCAGAATATTTACCTGGTTATCTTTAAAACGAGCTAGTGCACGCTGGCGCTGACCTTGAGTTTTACCACCATGAATGGCGTCCACCTTAAAGCCACGAGCGTTCAACTCTTGCCCAAGTTTTTCGACGTTACGCTGTGTTTCGTCGAATACAATTACTTTATTTACATCTGGCGTAATGAGAATGTCATGCAGTTTGTCCATTTTTTCGTGATTACCACCAAAACGGACTACGTCCTGATGGACGCTGTCTGTAGTTTCGCCAGTTTTTATCGATACCGTTACGGGTTCGTTAGCAAACGTATGAATCAAATTTTTGATACGTGCGTCCATTGTAGCCGAGAAGAACAAGGACTGGCGTTTAGCAGAAAGTGCAGCCAGGATAGTCCTTACATCATCTACAAAACCCATGTCCAGCATGCGATCGACTTCGTCTAGTACTACCATGTTAAATCGTCCAAGCTGCAGGGTGCCACGATCCATATGGTCTTTGATACGACCGGGCGTGCCAATCACTACTGGCGGATTGTGTTTAAGGTCGCGCAGCTGCGG
>CAYUBG010000043.1:6351-6709 GCA_964442995.1 uncultured Candidatus Saccharibacteria bacterium
AAGCACTGCACCAAACAGCCCACTACCCTGGGTTATAGTCTTTAGCTCTGCCTCAATTTGCTGAGCTAGCTCTCGAGTTGGCGCTACTATCAGAACTTTTGAGTTGCGGTCGGTCATTAAACGGTGCAAAACTGGCAGACCAAAGGCCGTAGTTTTGCCCGTACCAGTATTGGCAATACCGATGATATCTTTGCCCTCCAGGCCAAGTGGAATTGTCTGGTCTTGAATTGGTGTAGGCTTAGTAAACCCTTTATTACGAATGTTTGTTTTTAGTATGTCATTAACCAAGAAATCATCAAAAAGATGAGTTGGCTCGTAAGCATCAACCTCAACTGGCCGAGCGGCCTTGATAAAACGA
>CAYUBG010000044.1:0-6622 GCA_964442995.1 uncultured Candidatus Saccharibacteria bacterium
TACTATATAGATATTCAATATGTGAATGAACGACTAACACATCTTGACACGTTGAACAGGATAGAACAGATTTACCATAATCTTGATGCTGCCAGTAAAGAAAAACCAATAGTTTTAGTAGAATCGGTACAATACCAAGCTGCTGTCACGGAACAGCTACATGACAGAGATATTAAAGCTAAAGGTATTAAGGTGCATACCGACAAACGCGCAAGGCTACAACTAGCAAGTGCATTATTCCAGATGGGAAAAGTCTACTTTCCAAAAGACCGTCGCATTGCGCCTATGGTGCAGCAGCTAGTAGGGTTTGGAGTTGAAAAATATGATGATTTGGCTGATGCTCTTTCCATGGGGCTTAACTATACGCAACTTAATGTGAGGTGGGAGACCACATTTGGCTGGGCCATGCATACAGCACACGGTTGGGATCATTACCAGGCATACGGAATTATCTACCTCGATGAACGAAAGAAAAGACAATAATAACCGAATCTCGCTATAAGATCTTGGGCTTCTCTTTTAAGGCAGCGGTGAGTTCGTTACGCTAGGGCTTGCGAATTACAAACAAATAGTTGTTTGTAAACTTTTGTAGTCGGCTGTTTTGACCTAGACTTCCTCAAGACCCAGCGGTACTGTTGTGCTTGCCATGCTGGACAGTCAACCGACATTAAGATATTGCCTGTACGCTCGTAAAAGCTCTGAGAGCGACGAGCGTCAGGCAATGTCGATTGACTCACAACTTAACGAAATGAGAGCACTAGCCGAAAATGAAGGCCTGCAGATAGTCTGCGAGCTTCAGGAGAGTCACTCTGCTAAAGATTCTGGCAAAAGACCCGTATACAACAAATTACTTAAGGGCTTAGCAAGCGAAGAATATAATGCCGTCCTCACATGGGCACCCGATCGACTAAGCAGGAATGCTGGCGACCTTGGATCGGTTGTTGACCTCATGGATCAAGGCAAGCTACTGCATATCCGTACTTACTCGCAGACGTTCACAAATAACCCGAACGAAAAGTTCTTACTAATGATTCTTTGTTCGCAAGCCAAACTTGAGAACGATAATAAAAGTATTAACGTCAAACGGGGCATCAGAAATAAATGCGAGATGGGTTGGCGACCAGGCGTTGCACCACTTGGGTACATGAATAGAGCTTTCGCTGGCGTTAATGATATTATTCTTGATCCTGATAGATCAGAGCTGATTATTAAAGCGTTCCAAAAGGCTGGTTACGAACGTTGGAGTGGGCGTAGGATAAAAGCGTGGCTGGATGAACAAGGATTCACGAATAGATCTGGCAAACCAATCAGTGTGAGCCAAATACTAGTGATTCTAAGTACACCCTTCTATTACGGTAAATTTCAATACCCTGAATCACCTGATGCACCATGGTATACGGGTGCTCACAAACCACTCATATCAAAAGAATTGTTCGACCTCGTGCAGGAAACTCGTGGGGTAAATAAAGGAGTATGGGGATCAAAAACGTTCGCCTTTCGAGGGATGTTGAAATGTGGCCAGTGTGATGCTGATATCACTGCACAAGACAAATTTAAGCTTCTAAAAAGTGGCGACACTAAAAGATTCGTTTATTACAACTGCACACGGCGTAAAGACCCAAATTGCAAAGAAAAATATGTTAGCGAAACTAAGCTCTGTGAGCTATTGCAAGGCTTCATTGAAGAACATTATCAAAAGATCGATATATCGGAGAAGCTACAGGCAAAGGTAGACAAACACTTCTATATAACGAAGACACTATTGGGACATTACAAGATTGAACAGAAGCTAGATAATCCGTTCATTGAATATTCAAGATATGTACTTGCGAGCGGAACGGATACCGAAAGAATTGCATTCGCTGGTGGAATTAAGACAAAGCTCCAAATTATTGATGGTAAACTTGAGTTCTACTCGCAGGCCCTGACTTAACTATAACTAGTTATTACCTATAATAAATGCTTCAATCTATCTTTTACGCTGTCTTCGGTATGGCCACCACTACATGATGCAGGGTCTTTCGTTACATTATATTTTTCTGCGGATGTAGCGACACTACTAAACTGTTTGTTAATCTCATCTTTTGTTGATGTACCGTAACTTATAAGTAAGCGATCTTTATCCCCAATAACCTTATTTGTTATATCACTGATTTCTTCGCCGTTTAATACATAGGTGACTTTCTTGGTTTCAGTATTTACTAATAAAACTTCTGAAGTATCTAAATACTTGTCACTGACATTCCAGTTTATGTTTTGGAAAAAATTACCCCACGTTACTGCGCTATCTTCTACATGAACAACATCTTTAATATTTTCGTGTAGATGTGCGCGTTCACCAGGTTTCATTTCAGTACTTATACTACACTCTGAAATTTCTTCGTACAGAAACGGATTACTAAACTGTTCTTGTTTGCCATCAACATAGACTGCAAAGTTGGCATGATAATGCGTATCGGCAGGTGCTGCATAAGTTGCGAAACGTATTCCTAGTATTGTTAATGCACCAACTAGAACTCCAATGAGTACGATTATCAATTTATTTAGATTTCTTAACTTTTCCATAGTGATCCTCGTTTAAGTTTAATTATTCCTTTACTTCAAATGAGATTGCCATACCTGTTTCGAGGTGTTCAGCGATGTGACAGTGGAGCATCCATTCGCCTGGGTTGTCCATAACGACGAGTAGTTCGTAGGTTTGGCCACTTGGAATAGTTGTAGTGTCTTTCCATTCAATGTTTGTGTTGGCCTTGCCATTTTTATTCACAATCGCAAAACGCTGTCCATGTAGGTGAATAGGGTGCTGCATTGGGTGCATAGAATTAGAATCATTCTTAATTGTGATACGAACGACGTCACCCTTATTAAATGTCCACTTAACTGCATCGTTGGATTTATCAGTATCTTGGTCGGTAATTTTCCACTTCACGCCAGTTGCACTCATGCCTGTGTCTGTCCACTCTATACCTGCCGTTTCTGGATCAACGGTGTTACCGTTACTGTCCATCATTGTGCCATCTGGCATCATGTGAGTAGAAGTTGTACCACCACCCATCATTGTGCCATCTGGCATCATGTGACCACCACTCATACTCCCTGACATACTTCCCATATCCATGGTCATGTCTAGAGAAAGTTGCTTACTTGTCGTAACCTTGCTTGCAAGAATGGCTATGTCATCCATAACGTCTTGGTTGGTGCGAAGCGTAGCATATGTTGCGACTGAAGCAGATGCGACAGTATTCTCGGTTACTTTGACCGTACCGAACTGCGACAATACGCCTGGGGCGTTATTCTTTATGGCAACGTTGCCAGGCTTATCAAAAACGACATCAACTATGTACCGTTCCCCTGGGCTTAGTGTGAGAGCATCGACAAACCGCTCGTTACCAACACGACCGTTATCGCTGCCAACAATCTTCATTTTCATGCCGTCGAGCGCGAAGCGGTAAGGTCGTGCACTACTGGCATTGGCAACATAGAAGCGTTGAACTGTATTGGCCTTAACTTCCGTCTGCCAATTCGTTTTACCGTTAATCAACATAAGGTTTCCATACCTACCCATAAGCGTGTGGTCTGCTTTGCTTTCAAACGGTACAAGTAGTCCATTCTCATCTATTAAAGCATCGGCTAGTATCAGTGTTTGGTCGGCATCCGAAGCAGGCCAGTAATTAACTGTCTTTGGTTCGACAACAATTGCACCGTACATGCCACTCCCTTGTTGGTAGTCTTCACGGATATGCGGGTGATACCAGTACACGCCTGGATCTGGGAAACTCCATTCGTACTTAAACGTGTCACCAACTTTTACAGGGTCTTGCGACATGGTTGGTGTGCCATCCATTTTGACATCTTGACGTAAGCCATGAGCGTGGATGGTAGTATCCATATTGATGTCATTCTCAAAATTAACCGTCACTTTGTCGCCCTGTTTCACGCGGAAAGTTGGTCCTGGAATTGATTCACCGTACGCAAGCATTGGCTGCTTCACGCCGTTGAGGTCATTCAGTACGAAACTAGCTTTCAGGGTGTATACCTCACCGTTCTTTAAGCTAATTTCTTGTTGAGATTTGGCATTAGCGACGTTTTTGGGGACATTACTCCCAGATAGATTAGTGACTTTATGAGTTTGCCAATAGTAAAGTCCTGATCCTATAGCAACGATAAGTACTGCAAGAGGTATTAAAAATAGTGACCTTCGTCTTTTACGAACCGTATGTTTTGTTATTTCCATGAATGCTCCAAGAATTATTTAATAGTCGTTCGCTGGTTAGTTAAACGAATCTCAACTTCTTGAAACACCGTAGCGTATATATATCGGTATCTTTGGTGGTGGTTTTACGGAGTCTGCATAATTCTTTTGTTTTACGTAAGTATCGATATGCTTCCAAACGTCGCCCTGAGCATAAAATGGTATTGTTGGCTCATCTTTCTCTTCATCAAGTTCTAAATTGAGAATCTCATCCTTATTAATAACAGCTGTTCTACATAGTGTTGCACAGGATGCCGAACTGCTATTCTCATGATTCATACTCCCCATTTCATGGGAAGTTAGTGGCAAGGCTGATGCATGTAAAGCCAAACCGAACATGTTTAGCAGTAGGGCCGCAAAAATTGTAACAATGCCGGTGAATAGCTTCTTCATACTTTATATTTTACCTTAAGTCCAACTTTCGTAGGAACTGCGCGTTAATGGCAACGACTATTGTAGAGACCGACATTAATACTGCACCGATAGCAGGCGATAGTACAAATCCTAATCCAGCTGTGACGCCTGCAGCTAGAGGTATCGCAATGGCGTTGTAGCCTGTTGCCCAAGCCAAATTCTGAACCATTTTTCTGTAAGTAGCCTTTGAAAGGATGACTATCTTTGCAACACCACGAGGGTCGCTACTAGCCAGTACAATCCCAGCAGATTCTATAGCTACGTCTGTACCTGCTCCGATTGCAATGCCCACGTCAGCTTGCGTGAGTGCGGGAGCGTCGTTTACGCCGTCACCAACCATAGCAACTTTGCTGCCATCGGATTGCAGTTTCTTAACAACATCAGCTTTGTGTTCGGGCAAGACTTCCGCAAAGAACTCAGTAATGCCTAGTTCTTTCGACACCCAAGCTGCAACTCCCTTAGCATCACCAGTTAGCATAGCAACTCGCTTGCCAGCATCTTGTAACGATTGGACAGCCTTTTTCGATTCTGCTCGAATTACATCGGCTAGCATAATTACCCCGATGACATTCTTTGACTTAATAACGTAGACGACGGTTTTTCCTTCGTTACTTGCGTTCAACGCTGTATTTTCTAGGTCTTGGGTTAACTTTACCGATAACTATTCGAGCAGCCTTGGTCCACCTACCTATATTGTATCCGTGCCAACTAGAGCTTTTGCGCCACGACCAGACATTGCCGAAAAATTCTTAGCAGCAACAAGTTGTATCTTCTTGCTTTTGGCAAAAGTAACAATAGCCTTTGCAATAGGGTGTTCAGATTCAAGCTCTACTGAAGCAGCTAAAGCGAGTACATCGTTAACTTTTGCATCTTCGGTAATTATGTCGACAACACCTTGTTCGCCCCTTGTTAAGGTTCCTGTCTTATCGAATAATACGACGTCAATGTTTCGTGCGGACTCAAGTGCCATACGTTCACGAACGAGTAGACCATTTTTAGCAGCTAGAGTTGTTGAGATCGCAGTTACCAAAGGTACTGCAAGTCCAAGTGCATGAGGACAAGCAATAACTAGCACTGTTACGACACGCTCAAGAATAAATGAAGCAGATTGGTCACTAAAGAAAGCCCAGCCAATTGTAGTTAAGATTGCTGCGCCTATAGCTACAAAGGTTAAATAAAAGGCAGCTCTATCTGCGACAATCTGTGTTTTGGACTTACTATTCTGTGCATCTGCAACCAATTTCATGATTCCAGCGAGAGCGGTATCATTGCCAATTTTTGTAACTTTAACTTTCAGCGCACCACTTCCGTTTATTGCGCCACCAATAACGAGTGATTTTACGAGCTTGCTTACTGGTTTCGATTCACCAGTTAGCATTGATTCATTAACTTTAGATTCACCACTTATAACAACACCGTCCGTTGGGATAGTTGAGCCAGGGCGAACAAGTACAGTATCGCCGACTTTCAGACTTGCAACTGTAACTATCTTAGTTTCACTTTTTATCACCAATTCAGCCTCGTCTGGGAGTAGTTTAGCGAGTTCTTTCAATGCTCCTTGCGCATTCTGAACAGAAGCCATCTCTAACCAGTGGCCTAAGAGCATAATTGTTACTAAGGTGGCTAGTTCCCACCAAAAATCCATTCCATCTAAACCGAAGGACACAGCAATGCTATAGCCAAATGCAACAGTAATAGCTAACGAGATTAGAGTCATCATGCCAGGTTGTCTGGAAGATAGCTCAGACTTTGCCCCCTTTAGGAATACAAGTCCACCGTAAAAAAAGATAATTGTGCCCAAAATAGCTGGAATCCACTCACTACCCGGAAACGTAGGTGCTGTGTAATTAAAGAGATCCTGAATTGTTTGAGAAAAAATAAGGACTGGGATTGTTAAAACGAAGCTTAGCCAAAACTTTTTCTTGAACATGTCGGGGTTGTGACCAGCGTGTTTAT
>CAYUBG010000045.1:0-2718 GCA_964442995.1 uncultured Candidatus Saccharibacteria bacterium
GCTTCTCGCCGATACCCTCACGCAAATTTTCAGCTAATAGACTTTATATCTCAAGATATTGGAAAGGGATACGACCTAGTAACGGCTAACATGAGTTTTGAACATGTGCCACGCCCGCTAGAAGTACTCCAAAAAGTTAATGCCAGCATGTCCCAAAATGGTAGATTTTTACTTATTTTTGGTGATTATGATTACTTTACGAAACCTCGTTTTGATGTATCGGTAGAGCTGCAAGACGATGGTATAGAAAACGAAGTAAGTGTTCGCACAAACTATGGAGGCGATTTCGGCGTGCTTTATGATGTCGTAAGACGTCCACATGTCTATGAAAAGGCGGCGCGTGAAGCCGGGTTTGCCGAATTAGACGTGCTGCCTTTTGCCGTACCCGAATGGCTTGTTGAAGAACGGCCAGAGTACCTAGTACAGACAGGCGAGATAATGTTCCAGATGCTCATAGCAGATATGTAGCATTACGCTGGAAGATATCTCTCAACAATTTCTACAGGAATGCCGTGTGTGCTATGAATACTACTTAACGCCTCTTGGTGACTTAGTGCAGGGTTCTTCTTGAGGTAACGCCGAATAATTGCAGGTGCACTTACTACAAGGCTATCGAATTTTTTAAATTCTGCTTCAACAACTTCTCTCACGGAATCAGTAGGGAAGAGTAAAATGAGTGCATCTTTATCCAAATGTGCTTCTTCTGAAGCTACAAATAGGTGTCTTATAAGCTTTCTGACTACGCTCCCATTGCCTTTTGGTCCTGGAAATACCTCTTTACCAATCAAGGTGTGTAGGCCGACAATTACATCAGATATCCCACGGAACATTGCCTCCGATGTGGCTGTTGGTGCGCTAGACAAGTCCTTTAGGGCAATGATCACTTCTTGATAGGGACTTTGTTCAAATACATCCGTCATCTCTTCGGCGCACATCCGCAGTCGCTCTATACCAAAACCAACTTCAGTAAAAGCTCGAGGAAGGTGTTCATAGTCTTCGCTTGCCGCATGGAGTCTTTTGTCGATGTGGATGACGTTTCCTACTTGCTCAAGGTCACCTTGTGTACCTTCGAGAAGAATCGTTATGCCTGTACCGGTTGGACCAGGCGTGCCGAATTGCCAATCGACCCATACATGACTATTCTCACCGACAGCCTCAATAGCAGACTTACTAATGCCTGCTCCTCGGAGTGCCCCTAGTTGGGCTGCTTGACCGCTATGATAGGTGGCATGAATGTCGGCTATTCTTATAGGGTGGGTAGAGGTCATATACTCTATAAAGTCGGCAGTTACTTCATCGATTGCTCGACAATTAGTAATGTTTCCACCCATTGCAAAGCTAGTAAGGAACATCGAATGCGTTGCTATGTCGCCGAGTCTATTTCCTAAGCCACGCAGCCTTACACACGTTTGGGTGAGTGCATCGTCGACATCTATTGTGCCATCTGCGGTAAATATCCTTTCGACATATGGCGCAATAGTAGAGTTAACAATCGTCAAGCCATGGGGACCTTCCGTTAACCCATATTCACCAACAGGGTTATAGCCTCTAGTACTAGCAAAGTCTGTGAATGCTTGACGGTCGGCTGCTACTTGTTCAGACTCAAGCTGAATGCCACTCATTAGAATAATTCAGTGTAGCGATTAGGATAAACGAGCGGATTAAATGAATGCACTAGTGTCGCATAATGCTGATACTTCCTAAGTTCATTTGATGCCTGCTTAACGTCAACCAGTCTATCGTAAGCAGCCTGAAAGGCGCTGTCATCTCCCACCATGATACGTCCGTCTGCGACAACTCGGTCGATCGTAGATTGTGTATAGTGTTCTATCTCTTCCTCAGTTTCTAAGAATATAGGGAGGTTATCCTGGTAGTGGAGTTCTAGCCCTTTGTAAGGCTTCATCACTTCTTTGAAAGGCACTGTCGTAGGTGTAATATCAAAAGTCCGCTTAGCGATTTCTACTGCTTGTTTTGGTACGTTATCGACAGCGTAGAATTCACAGCTCAAGATCTTGCCACCGGGTGCTAGACAATTTTTGACCAAGTGTTTAATGAGCTTATCGGAATCAGGGAAGAATCGTAGAGCAGCGCCAATGACGATATGAGTATATAATCCATCTTTAGGCATAAAGTCATAGCCGCTTATAACTTCAAAATCTACGTTGGCATCTGGGCAAAGTAGTTTACGGTTCTCTTTAGCGGCTTCGATGGACTTATCTGACACATCGATACCGTAACCAGTACATCCAGTTAGTTGCGCTAAGCTACATACAGAGAATCCCGTAGTACAGGCGACTTCAAGAACGCGAGAATCCTTATTTACGCACCCAAACGTTATCCATTTATTCAGAGTAACATATGAGCCAGGAGGAACATTCCACTGATTTACAAAACCCACAAAGTCTGTGTAGCTCATATTTTGTATTTGCGCTGCATCCATATGATCCTTTTTTGTTACTTCGTTATTACTCATACCACCATTCAACAACTTTTTCGCCCATCTGTCTAGGCAGTATATACTTTGCTGCCTCCCTGGGGTCGTCTGTGATTGTCCCTTCGTACGCCAACCCGGCACTTGCGAAGCGAGTTCTAATGCCTGTCTTTAGCCGCGCTAACTCATCGCTGCCAATATCATATGGGATGCGTAAGCTAAAACTTTGCTCTGGCTGGAAGAATAGAAACACAAGATCTGATTCTGGTACGTGTCGTGAATTATTC
>CAYUBG010000045.1:2728-6436 GCA_964442995.1 uncultured Candidatus Saccharibacteria bacterium
GCTGAGCTGAAAAAATTGGTAAAAAACCTTGTACCATACACGGTTAGCTGCCAGCCAGGGTCAGAGATGTCTTCGTAGGCAAGCGCATCTTCGCTTACACCATCACATGCTTTCAGTGCCCTGTAGAGCGCAAGGAACCCATGTACTTGCTCGTCAAAGGTGTCGCCCAAAATGTCTTTTTCGATGGCTACAACTAGTCCATCTGAAGCGTTCTCCATGCTACTCTCTACATACTCGACCATATCTTCATGGAGCTGGTCTACGCCTTCAGCCAAAGTCATTCCGTTACCCATTGTTCGAGCGAAATCAAATCGGGCCACCTTTGCAAACGGGCAGAGGGTCTCTGATTGCATACTCCTAAAGACTTCTTCAGGGTTGTCCATCTTCATAGGAAATCCTTATGCACTTGCGACGGCATAGGCCCTTTAGAATGCTGGTATTTTCCATTGTAACGCTTACGCTCTCCATCCATCTCCCAGAAAGTCACCTGGCCAATTTGCATACCAGCATAAATCTTAATAGGTTGAACCGCATGGAACATTAAGGTGTATTGTCCGTCTGAGCCAAAGTCAATTAGATCAGCAGTTATATGAACAAACAATCCTAGGCGCCCGATTGAAGATCTACCTCTTACAATAGGTACGTACAGCTTACTACTAAACCTCTCGACACTATGCCCTAGATAGACTCTATCGGGTTGTAGTACGTAGCCTTCTGGCCCTATCTTAATTGATTCTACTTCATTCTGCTTTTTGACATCAAGCTCCTGTACTTTATAGAACATGAGGGTACCACCTAATCGATAGTTGTAACTATTGGGATTAATTTGTTTAGCGGAAAAGGGGGAAATAATGATATTTCCGTTTGTAACCTCTTCCTGAATTTTTTTGCCAGAAAGAATCATAATTCTAACTCCTCGTATATTTTGCTAGGTTGCGGATCATTATGGAGATGGTATTTGCCATCGTAGGGAATCTCGTTTTTGGAATTTGAATTCCTGACAGACCAGAAGCTGACTTGCCCGATATTCATGTTTGGATATACCTTCAAAGGTTGCACTACCTTTAGTTCTAGCGTCCAGCGGTGTATCGCTCCCACATGTCCTAAGTCGGCAGTAATCTGCAAGAAAAGTCCCAACCTACCCACGGACGATCTACCGATAAGTGACACGACGTACTTCTCGCTTCCTATTATCTCTTTAGTGGAGCCTAGATATAGTTTGCCTGGTTGAAGTACAAACCCCTTATTTTCATCAATATGATGAGTAATGTAAGAGACAATTTTAGCTGGGTCAATGATCGCATCAGTAACTTCATAGAGCATGTCACCTAATCGATAGTTGTAACTATTGGGATTAATTTGTTTAGCGGAAAAGGGGGAAATAATGATATTTCCGTTTGTAACCTCTTCCTGAATTTTTTTGCCAGAAAGAATCATCTGCTTTTTGGGTCCTGCTTACTATCTTAGTGTACAGAAGATGACTTCGACTGCAATGCTTCAATCTCGTCTTTGGGGAATGCAATACCATTTTTCTCGCAGTGAGCTCGCACTAAATCTTCCGGTATGCCATATGTAGATTTTAGATTCATTACTGTTCCCACATCGACGGCGCCTGCACTTGTGATAGAAGTGAGGTGCTTCTTGGCTGATCTGAGTACACGCTCAAATGATTGGACTTCACCATGCAGAACTGCTCTATTTTCTGCCGCGTCAACAACAGCACCGGGCGTTACATCAACCGAGCCCTGAACCGCGTCCATTAGTTCAGGTACTGTATCAAGTGATATATCGGCAACATGGAGCTGACTAAATGCTCGTCGGAGTAAACGTCGAAGTATATAGGCTTCACGTTTATTGCCCGGTTGTATGCCTGAATTAATTAGAATATTGGCTGTCTTAAAGTGATCGTAAACAATACGAGCAGATATTTCATCAGGCAAAATAGATCTGACATGATTAAATCCAGGAGCATGTTGATCTATCTCATACATCGAAGGGACATTTTGTAGAATAAGTGCAAGTCGATCAAGACCGGCTCCAGTGTCTACGGAGCGCTGCGAAAGCGGGACAATGCTGCCGTCGGCCATCTTTTCCTGCTCCATGAACACACCAGCATTCCAAATTTCTATATGACGACCCGTAACCAACTCGCCATCTTCTGCTTGTCCAAAATCGACTCCTCTGTCGAAAAATGTTTCTGTACATGGCCCACAAGGACCAGTCTCTCCTGCTGGACCCCAGAAGTTATCTTCAGGTGGGCAACCAATTATGCGATCTCCAGCCATGTGCTTTTGCCATAGGCTATACGACTCGTCATCAGTAGTAAGGCCCTCAACGTTTACTCCCGATACATCAAGATATGTTGCCAACATCCTACTTGCCGGTATGCGAAGTCTTTCTGTCAAGAATTCCCACGCCTCATCAATGGCAGCACCTTTACTAAAAGCTCCGTTAAACATCCAGGAGCCAAGCATACGAAAACTGGTGCCGTGATGTGAGTCACCAACATCAGGCAAGTCAACTGTTCGAATACACTGTTGACTATTAGCTATTCGCTCAGCGGGTGGTTTGGCTGCTCCGGTAAAGTATGGCTTCATTGCAGCCATGCCAGAGTTAATAAACATTAAGGTTGGGTCCGCGTCAGGCAATACTCCCGCCCCTGGAGTTATTTCGTAGCCCTTTTCTGCGAAAAAGTCTAAGAAATTAGCGCGAATATCTTCTACACTTTGATACACAATTGTATCTGCAGTGGGTTGATCGTGCCCAAATATCTGCTCCGCCACTGTCATCTCCTTAACTTATTTTTAAATTCTAATTGACTGTTAGTAAATTGTAGTACATAAACTTGTTTAAATGCAAGTATAAGTTAGCTAACCGTACGGCGAAATAGCAATATATGCACCAATATAACCAGCAAAGCATGCGGCAGTAAGCTAGCTGATATTGAATATTATGCAAAACTCATCATGAAAACGATTATGCTAGCGGTCCAGATTACACCCCCATATTCAGTTAGCTATAATCACCTTTTCTCTCATCATATCCAGAAGAATAGTGCGACCACATATATAGTGATCGCTTTATTTTAGCTAGGGCGGATGGATGCGCTTCGCTTGCAGGGAATTCACTATCGGTGCAAGCACCTGCACGTTCAGTCCTGTACGAACACCCTCATTCGTTCGCTTCGCTCACTAATTCGGATGTTCGGGTCCCGACCCTTAGAGAAATAAAAAAGCCCATCCGGAGGATGAGCTGTTTTATTTGGCTAGGGACTAGGTTCCTAAAGATAACCTTGCAATGTCTGATTAATTATCTTTCGGCGTAAGTCATGACGATAGTTGTGACGACTGCAATAAATAACGCAACGAAGGTAAAAAGCATCCATTTTCTTAAAGTGGTCATTCCGTTATTGTATGCAGTCAAATTTGCAAGGTAAAGTTTGTCGCTTGAAGAAGATAACTTGGGTTTTAATATCCATTTTCTAGTACCGTATGCAATAACCTGGAATAATATTATCGATGCGAGTAGGAATGCTAGTAATAGGGGTGTCGCAGATGGGCGTAATACCGATCCGATAGGTCCAGCAAATATAATAACCATAAGCTAATACTACCACATTGTTGGCCAAGTTTTCTTGATGGAGCTCAGGGAATAGAACTAGACTAACAGAAGAGATTATGAATAATGAATAAAATGTTTCAAAATATC
>CAYUBG010000046.1:0-5967 GCA_964442995.1 uncultured Candidatus Saccharibacteria bacterium
TTTCTCGGCTTGTTCTAGTGCGGTGAGTGTTTCTTCGGTATTCCCCGAATAGCTTGAGGCGATGAAGAGTGTATTAGCCCCTACATATCTAGGCAACTTATAATCTCGTACTATTTCGAACGGACACATTAACCCCGGACACGCACGCATAATATTGGCAGCGAGTGCCGAGCCCCCCATACCTGCCAGTACAACATTATTTATTGTTTTTCCTTCAATACGATCGAGTAGTGGGACATCGAAAGTATGCAGTAGTTGCTGCCACTGTTTTTCGACTACACCAAGTGCGTCTTGCGCATCTTTTTCGTGAATATACTTTAAGTCATCGAGCACAACTTCTACCTCCTATTATGCTCTCATTATAACCTAGCGATTGTTTTTTGGTTGTGCTATAGTGCTTATGAATACATATACTAACGGGGGTGGAAATGTTCGACGATCAACAATCAGCAACACCAGCGACCAGTCCAGCAGCAACGCCTGCTGACGGCTCTGCACAGGTGCCAACAATATCAGCGACTAGCTCGCCGACCGATGGTCCGAGCCCAGTAGTCACAGCCGACACAACTATGTCTAGCACACCTGTGGACACAACTCAAACACCACAAGACACTGGCACTTTTAACGCCTCAGTTGTAAGCACGCCAGCTGCAACAACCAACGAAACCACCACTGACTCTGCTCCAGCCCTTCCAGACACAGCGGCCGAAGCATCAACTACTGCCGTGGCCTCACCGGACCCAACAGTTACAACGAGTGCTGGCGATGATCTTGCTGATATAAAGCAGCAAGCACTCAAAAGCTTATCTCCATTGCTCGGCCATCTAGATCAAACACCGGAAGAAAAATTCCGGACTACAATGATGATGATTCAAGCAAGTGACGATCAGACATTGGTAAAAGATGCCTATGCTGCTGCCCAAAATATCACTGACGAAAAGGCAAAAGCACAAGCACTACTAGACGTCGTAAACGAAATAAACTACTTCACACAGCACGGCACAAACCAGAGCTAGCAAGTCTACATCGGGTAATTACGTTCCAAAAACTCTTTATAATGCGTCATGTTCTGTTCGAGTCGCGCAAGCCTACTATCAAGTTGACCTAGGCGTTCGGTTAACGTAGTAATACGCTGCAGAATTTGTGCATCAACATTTTGTTCACGCTGAAAGTGTGTGTGCACCTCTGATATAACTCTGTTTTCAATTTCATGACGCCTTGTGGCTTCGATTAACATTTGAATATCGTGTTGCATTGTTTGTATTTCTCGTTTGCTGGCCAGTCTCTCTAAAAGGCGCACTCGAGATTGATCTAGCGCCCCCAGCAATTCTTGTTTTGTTGCTGCAACTTGCATAATTCCCCTCCTCCCTTATGTTCAGCTACTCAAAACCGCCTCCATCGGTTGAGTTTGTTATTGTTGCTAGCGGTAAAAGGAAATGGGACGCAGATGTCAGCGCTGCCTTTGTCAGGCTCACCCGTTGTTAACCTCAGTATACACCTAATATATAAAAATGATAACTATTCTTCTGTGCTGTCTGGGCCAGTATGCACCAGCGAATCAGTAGTCGAGGCTGCAGATGGGCTAGGGCTTGTAGTGCCTGCACCGCTAGAAGTGGTTGTGTTCTGGCCACTTGGCTGCGTAACAGTGGTTGAGCTATCACTTGGGTTTTTACTTGTATCTTCGGTATTTACAGTCGTAGTATCTTTTTTATTGGTGTCGGCTAGTGGCTTGGAGGTACTCTTGGGTTTGTTGATGTATGTGCGATAGATATAGCGCCCACCAAAGAATATGCCAAAAATAACCGCTAGCGATACTACCAGCGAAACAACGGCAATGATCCACGCCAAACCAACGCGTTCTCGTTGTTCAGCATTATAGTACTCCTGGATTTCAGCAGGAACTGTGTTTGTATCCACCCGCTTACGACTTGGCAATTGCATTCTTTACTCCTTATAGGGGTACTGTAGTATATTTTTGCATTTGTTGCAATACCAGTTTAGAAGTCTTGATCGAATCGTACTTCATCATAATCCGGGCCAGGCAGACCAGGTTCATGAAGAGAAATAAGTTCGGCAACAGTGGGCACCTGTTCTTCCGGTACACCAGCACGAACTGCGTATTGTCTAACACCCTCTGCAAGTGTAAAGAACTCAATATCACTATTCGTATATATCTCATCATCGCTTGGCACGGCCTCAAAACGTGGACGCTCATCCGCTCGATTTGGCCGAAAATCACATTCGTACTGTTTACCCGCTATGTTCAGCATCAATACGACGTGTCTATAGTCAGCCTTCTTACCGCCCATCATATCTCCAACTTGTCGTTTACCGTGTTCCTTACTAAAACGTACGGACAGATCTTCTTCTTTCACTATGCGGCCATGAAGTAGGCCGCCGGCAACATACAGCAACTCAGCCATACAGCTTCCTGTTTTTAGCTTTAGAGCCTCTTCGGGCGACCAAATTGTACGATCGTAGTTTGGTACACGAGCAAAAAAATCTTCATGTACCTGATCAATCCTTCCTCGAACTTCACTGGGAGGCGGCACTTCACCAATTGAGGGATGTTCCATATAGGTAGCGTATCATATTCTTGAAGCATGAATAAGCCGGCCCTGAAGACCGGCTTATTGTACGTACAACACGACGTTAAAAACGTGCTTACATGCCCATCATTCCACCGCCCATACCACCTGCCGCAGGAGCTGGTTCTTTCTCGGGCAAATCAACAACCAAGGCACCCATGGTCATACTGGTACCAGCAATACTCACGGCATTTTGAATAGCCTCGCGTGTTACGCGTACTGGGTCAACAACACCTGTTGCCTTGAGATCTACAAGCTTGGCTGGGTCATTTACATTTACACCCTGGCCAGCCTTAGCCGCTTTGACCTGTGGCAGCCACTCGTCGGCATTCAAGCCGGCATTACCCATAAGGATGCGGAATGGTTGTTCGAGTGCATTCTGTAATAGTGTTGCACCAGCTGCTGCCGAATCATGCCCTGTCACCTTGATTCCTGAGGCTAGATTTATTAGTGTCACACCCCCACCAGGGACAATACCTTCGTCCAAGGCTGCTTTTGTTGCGGCAACTGCATCGTCTACACGGAATTTCTTTTCTTCAATCTCGGTTTCGGTTGCACCACCGACTTTAATGACAGCAACCTTACCACTCAAAGCCGCCCGACGTGCTACGTAGTTTTCGCGCTCGTAGTCACTGTCGGTTCGCGCAGCCTGCGCAGTAATCTGGGAGATTCGCTCCTTAACGTCAGCTGCCTTGCCGGCGCCTTCGATAATAGTGGTCTCGTCTTTGGTGACAATCACTTTACGCGCACTGCCGAGCATGCTCATATCGACGTTCTCGAAGTCATGACCCTGCTCTTCGCTAATAACGGTTGCACCTGTCAGCGCGGCAATGTCTTGCAGCGTTTCTTTACGACGATCACCAAAAGCTGGCGCCTTAACTGCAACAGTGTTAAAGACACCTTTCAGCTTGTTTAACACCAACGTAGCCATAGCTTCGCCTTCTACATCTTCTGCAATCAACACAAGATCCTTTTTGCCGGCCTGCGCACACTGCTCGAGTACTGGCAAAAACTCTTGGATTGAACTAATTTTTTTGTCAGTAATTAGTATTGCTGGCTTGTCGTAAACCGCTTCCATTCGGGCTGTGTCGGTCACCATATACGGGCTCACGAAGCCTCGGTCCATCGTAAAGCCCTCTACAACTTCACTTTCAAGATTGAGACCTTGGCCTTCTTCGACAGTCACGACACCGTCTTTTCCTACTTTATCGATGACATCGGCTATTAGATTGCCAATTTCTGCGTCACCAGCACTAATGGTTGCGACTTCAGCGACACGAGATTTCTTGCCCTTGATGTCTTCGCTCATTGTGCTAAGTTTCTTTATGACATCATGTGCCGCAGCTTCTAAGCCTTTGCGCAACAGCATAGGGTTATGCCCAGCAGCGATCAATTTGTTTGCCTCGTTCAGAATATGATACGTCAGAACAGTTACCGTTGTTGTACCATCCCCGGCAACATCGTTCATTTTGCTGGCAGCTTGTTTAATAAGCTCAGCACCGACCTTATAACCAAGTGTCGATTCATCATCACCGTCTTGATCAGCGAGTTCCACGCCTTTCGCAACCGTTACGCCATCATGAGTGACTGTTGGTGCACCATAGTTTTTACTAATCACTACGTTACGTCCCTTAGGACCCATGGTTGTTTTTACGGCATCGTACAAAATCTGCGCACCTGCCAGTACTCGGCGTCGAGCATCGTCATCATAAAATACTTTTTTTGCCATATGTCCTCCTATTTAACCGTTGCTAGAACGTCTTCTTCTTTAACTAAAATATAGTCTTCAGTTCCCACTTTTACATCAGTGTGTGAGTAGCTCTTATAGATAATTCTGTCTCCAACTTTTACCTGCTTCGCCTGCGGGCCTACCGCAACAACCTTGGCAGTCTTTGGTTTTTCCTGGGCATTACCAGGCAAATACAATCCGCTGGCTGTTTTCTTTTGAGCCTCCTCGGCTTGCGCTACTACGTAATCGCCTAGCGGCCGGATAACATCACTCATACATCCTCCTTGTTATTTTGGTTTGTCGTTAGCACTTTAATTATGTGAGTGCTAACGCATCAGCACTCATAATACCCGAGTGCCAATTTAGGTGTCAAGCTACAGTATTAATCCCTTCGGCTACTGACAGTACAGACCCCGTTCGTCTTTCATGATCACGGTCAACCAGGTAGTGATCTGCATCAAATAATAGCCTATACGTTTGTTTGATCAGCAATAATATCCTCAATACGTATAGCGCTTAGCTTTCGTCTAGTTTAGGGTCGCTGGATTGTTTTTCCTGAAGTTATTTTGCTAATGCCACAGTGTCATTGATTCTCTCAACCAAATCATCATGAGTAGGTATCGCTTGTTTTGGGTACCTACCACTACCGCCTGCACGTTGTCGCACAACACCACGCAGATAGCTTTTAGCCATACAATCAGCTTGGTCTTCCATAACTGGAGCTATCTCAGGGATGTTATCTAGAACCTCAAAGCAACTTCTCAACAAAGTCTCTATGTCGCCCTGAACCCGATCACTCGTGGCAATTACATCTGGAGGTTCGCCTGAGTGGGATCTAGGGAATACACGCGTATTTTGCAAGTCAATAAAACGAACTTTTTCACTATCAGCACCCAGGTTTTTTACTTGCGCATCACCATGCGAAAAACCAAGCGCGTGTAGCTGCCCTAAGCCCAACATACTCACCCGAAGCGCTTTAGCAATTGCACCGGGAGCAAGTGCTTCTGGCTCTACTTCCTTGTCTGCCCACAGTACACTATCATACGTAATTACACTGTGCTCATAACGACTAAGTAGATGGAATAAACCGCGATCGTTACGCCATAAACCAATAGGTTGAAATGCATGTTGCCTCTTGGTCGTTTTGTTGAGATACGCCGAAACTGCTAATTCATGCAAAGCATCTTTGGGCCGCCGAAAAGGCTTAGCCGCAATTAATTCAGGTCGCTCATGATCAAATGCAGAGCTTAGTACCATCTGACCGAACCTGACCTCGTTAATGCTGGCTTCGCGCCCCAATGCCAGCTCTTCATCCTCTGTAAAGACTGCCTCCAGTCCGGCTCTATCTATCTCGGCAAATTCTTTTTGGACCAAAAGTAAGCTGTCACGATCCATATCACGAACAGCGCGTAATAAAGTTTCATCGCTTAGACGTGATTCATCTGCTAAAAACCGACTCGGCAAATTTACAAAATCAACCACGCCCATAGGCTCGGCAGAGCCACCCAAACGATACGACATAATAGTGCTATTTTATCACTTTTGGTAGTTTTTTGCAAGCATAATAAGTATTATGAGTGTAGCTTATCGCTATCGTATAGATCGTCTGCTGAAAATCGAGTGACAATAGCATTAGCAATTGCCGCTCTT
>CAYUBG010000046.1:5977-6217 GCA_964442995.1 uncultured Candidatus Saccharibacteria bacterium
GTCGACAAAGCTTCATCTAATGCATCAAAGCGAGCATCGTTGGTTGTTGCTTCAGCAATGGCCGGAAACCGTGCTTCTAGATCACGAGCGCGCTTATCCACGGCACGACACTCCCCGGTTTCGAACGCCATATTAATTATCCCGCGCCCCATGCCCATGGCTATCTGCTTGTTCTTACTGTCAATTACTGTCAGTACATCTGGCTCATGATCCCCACGCTGAACATCACCTAGCGTCTTG
>CAYUBG010000047.1:0-3102 GCA_964442995.1 uncultured Candidatus Saccharibacteria bacterium
AAATACCAGCCCCAGTTGCGCACCTTTCGCTGATTCGAACCCTATTTCTTGGCGCTGTTCAGTGTTAAAACCAGGCCACAACTTAGTTACCAAAACAATTGCAGCTATGTATAGTACAAAATACACTGCATAGCCACCAAGCGCGTAACCAATATCTCGCAACTGTAGCCGCCCCTTCAGTCCAATCGAACGCCAACTTGCACCACGACGCTTTAAGAACGCATATAGTAGCGCTACCGATATAACCTCAATCAATGAAATAGTTGCAAACTGTCCAATGGTCGATTTTTCTATCCAATCAGATGTCGCTGCATGATCATAACCAACCAGCGCAGCAATAGCATATGCCAATAGGCCACCTGCAATCTGGCCTGCAAAGTATATAAATATTGTTATGCCGACTGCTTCCAGCGCACTCCAGTCACTATTTTTTTCTTGTCGCTGCATAAAGTAGCTAACGAAACCAAATAAACCAAAAGCAAATAGTATGCCTGCCATCACGTCAAAAATACCGCCGAACATCAACGACACTTATCAGGATAATCAGTAGCATTAATACCGCAAACCCGGTGCCGTGGATTTTATCTTCGGCAGATTTTGTAAGCGGCCTTCGTATCAGCCGATAGAACAATGTAACAAACAGCCTTCCACCATCAAGTGCAGGTATAGGCAAAACATTCATTATTGCTAGTGTTAAAGAGATAATCGCAATTATAGTCAGGATAAATGCCAATCCGTATCTTGTACCATCCTTTAGAATCAAGAAGATGCCTAATGGCCCTGACACCTGGCGGGTCGCAGAATCTTGCCCTGCCTGTCTCGCCTTCGTATTGCCGGTAGTAATCCCCGCTACGATTGACCCCAAACCTTTCACGGCCGAACCAAGCCCCTTGAGTGTTGCACTGGTAATTTGTCTCATAAATCCAATCGCAACAATAGGCGATGACCAGGTAAATCTACGGACCTGCAAGCCTGATTCATTTGATGCTGGTACAATTCCTAAAAAGCCCTTTTGGTCACGGTTATCGCTCAGTTGCACTCGCTTATAGAGAGTTTCACCATTCCGACGTACTTGCACATCTACTGTTTGACCTGCGTAACGACTTGCTATATCGCGAACGCTATCAGGCTGTGTGATAGGGTCATTGTTAATAGAAACGAGAATATCACCTTTCTGAATTCCAGACTTCGCTGCAGGCATATCATTCGTAACAGTTTGGACGCTGACTTGGCCTTTATTTTCTACCTCTTTTATAATCCGAACGTCTCTACCACCAAAGGTATATTGATCTGCCATGATAGTTGGTAGACCTACAAATCCTAAAAATGTTAGTAGTAAAAACGCTGTGAGCAAGTTCATACCGACACCCGCCAACATGATCTTTACTTTTGTCGACAGGCTCGCCGCACCATAGCTACCCTTTGCAGTGTCTGCATCATGTTCGCCCTTGAGCCTGACAAAGCCCCCTAATGGTAGCCAGTTTACGGTGAATAGCACTCCATTCTTTAAGTGTTTACCCCAAACTTTTGGCGGAAAACCAATGCCAAATTCTTCGACTACCACACCGTTGCGTCGCGCAGCGATATAATGCCCAAATTCATGAACAACGACAAGACCCAAAAACAGAATTAATCCCACAATTAAAAGTATCCAAGACATCGATATCAGTATATCGTATTTATGCTATTGCCCGAAACGTCTTTGACGTCGCGCAAATTCTGCAAGAGCCAGCTCAAGATCGTGCTCGCTAAACGCTGGCCAGTGTTTATCTACAAACAAAAGTTCGCTATAAGCAGCCCGCCACAACATAAAATTGCTAATCCTTTGTTCTCCAGATGTACGTATTAACAGATCAACAGGCGGAATATCTGGTGCATACAAATGTTGTTCAATATCGTTTGCCGTAACTACTGAATGATCGTTATTTTCTGCCATAATCTCATTGACCGCATGTACAATTTCTTGTTGTCCACCATAATTTAGACACAATGCTAACGTCCCGGCCGTGTTATCCTTGGTCTTTTCTTCGGCTTTTGCAATTGCACTAATTATATCTTTAGAAAGTCGATCCTTCTCACCCAAAAAGCGTATCCGGATGTTCTCTTTATGAAGTTCGTTAACTTCGTTTTTTGCCACCCAAAGCAGCAATTTCATGAGGTAATCGACTTCTTCGGCGCTGCGCTTCCAATTCTCGGTAGAAAAAACAAAGGCCGAAACATATTTTACACCACGCTTAATGGCAGACTTTCCGATCACTTTGAGGTTTTCGTATCCAGCCTTATGCCCATCGTACGTCGGCTTTCCCTGGTCTTTCGCCCAACGACGATTGCCATCTAAAATTAGACCTAAATGCACGGGCGCAATACCAGTCAAATCAGATTTATTTGTCATAATTCAGCTTTCTATTATACGTTACTAGCGTCGATACGGCATATTATCTTCAAAGATACTTGAAACAGAACCATCTGTAGCTATCTCAAAGATAGCTTTTCCAATCAACGAAGCTACATCGATCACTCGAGTTTTTCCAGTCCCTAAACGCTCATCAAGTGTCACCTGCGGGACAGTGTTGCTCACGATTATTTGGTCTATATCATCCCCAGCCTCTTCTAACCGATTAATAGCTGGCCCGGAGAACAGCCCATGGGTAGCGACTAGTAAAACCTTTTCTGCACCTGACTTCTTGAGCTTTTTAACTGCCGATATGATAGTGCCGCCGGTGTCAATCATGTCGTCAACCAAAACACAGGTACGCCCGCCCACACCCTCCACTCTTTCAACTGCGTGCACGATCTGACTTGGATCCGACGAGCTGCGGGTTTTGGACATAACAATAGATGGTTGGCCACCAAGTTTCTTTTGGTACCAATCTGGCAAAGAAAGACTGCCGCCGTCGGGCGCAACAAATACCACATCTTCGATTTGTTGGTCTTCGTCATTGATATACTCTTCAATTGCCGTCTTGAGACGCCCGGTAGCACTAAGCGTATCAAAGTGAGTCATCAGCATTTGTATTTGCTGTGCGTGAACATCAATAGTGACCAAATGATCTGTACCCATTGCCCTTAAGTAGCTTACATGTGCAGCAGCAGATATGGGTT
>CAYUBG010000047.1:3112-6181 GCA_964442995.1 uncultured Candidatus Saccharibacteria bacterium
TGGGTTCGCGGCCAACTTTCTTTCTGTCTTGGCGAGCATAAGCAAAGTGAGGCTTTATAACAGTGATGGTTTTAGCACCACCTCGAGCAGCCGAATCAACCATAAGACCAGTCTGCATTACTGAATCGTTAACAGACCACCGCCGTCCATCAGGCGTTTGTCCTTCGGGCAGCTCGGCATCTGTTTGCACTATAAATACTTGTTTGCCCCTTATTGAGTCTGCATATTCATTATGCAACTCTCCGTTTGAGAACTGATTATTTTGCGCATTACTGGCGAGTGTACCGATAGACTCTGCGGCGTGTTCTGCATGCTCGGGGAATGTCCAACCACCAACAATAACAATGCCAGAAGCTTGTTCCTCGGTTAACTGCCTCGTTGCTAACGACGGATCAAGCTCACTCATTACGGTTGGCTCCTTATATGGTTAGGATTTCTTTTTCCTTAGCCTTTGCCGCCACCTCAGCATCTGCCTTTGCTTTATTCATAGCGTCTTCTACCTGGCCTGTCAATCGCTTTGCCTCATCTTCGCCAATAGATTTATCTTTCTTGGCGGCGTCAACCGCATCTATAGCATCATGGCGAGCGGATCGCATAGCGATCATGCAATCTTCTAGCTTACTGCCGACTTGCTTGGTAATTTCGCGACGTCGCTCCTCTGTGAGTGCCGGAATTGGCACTCGCACAACCCGTCCATCATCGCTTGGGTTGAGACCGAGAGATTGATTGTCGCGAATAGCGTTGCTGATAGCAGCAATGTTTGTTGGATCGAACGGCGTGATCTGGATTAGCTGGGCTTCTGGTGCTGTAATATTGGCTACCTGATTGAGTGGCATTGGCGTGCCGTAGGCTTCCACCATGACACCATCAAGCATGCCCGCACTGGCACGGCCAGTCCGCAACTTTTTTAGATCTTCCTCAAAATGTTGTAGTGCGTTAGTAAACTTGGTCTTAGCGTTGTCGACGATTTGGTTTGGATTCATATCGTTCAGTATATCACTTGTGACTCTTATTCGACTTCACCTAGAGCGATACGAGCAAAACGCCGAACCACGATGTTCTCACCAAGTTTGGCGATATGCTCTTTGAGGTAACCACCGACGGTCAGATCGGGGTTCTTCACAAAAGGCTGATCCAAAAGACAACGTTCGGCAAAATGCTTCTTCAGCATACCTTCTACGATGTTGTCGATCATATTCTCTGGCTTGCCTTCGCTTTTGGCTTTATCGGCAAACTCGGCTTTTTTAGCGTCTTTAACATCAGCTGGGATGTCATCGGCACTCACAAACTCTGGATTGGTAGCTGTAATATGTATGGCGATATCTTTAACCTAGTCTGTAAATATCTCGTTACGAGCCACAATGTCGGTTTCACAGTTAACTTCTACTAGCACGCCGATGCGGCCGTCGTGATTGTAATTGCCGACCACGCCAGCACGAGCTTCACGCTCACCGCGTTTTTCGGCCTTAGTTAGACCCTTTTTGCGCATGGCCTCGAGTGCTTTATCAAAATTACCGTCAGCCTCTTCAAGAGCCTTCTTGGCATCGGTTAAGCCCACGCCAGTTAGCTCCTTAAGTCGTTTTACTTCTTCCAATGACAATGCCATTATTTGCCCTCCTCTTTTGTTTCTTCCTTAGCTTCGGTTTTATCGGCTACTTTAGTAGTCTTTGCCTTACCGGCTGCGATGGCGGCTTTTAGGTAATCGACTATCAATTGAATGGTCTTAATTGCGTCATCATTGGCTGGAATTGGGTAGTCTACTAGACTTGGGTCGACGTTGGTATCGCAAATGGCAATAATCTTGATACCAAGCTTCTTTGCTTCACGGATAGCGTTTACCTCGTTGATAACATCAACTACAAACACTGCTCCTGGGCGTGCGGCCATATGCTTGATACCACCATACAAAAAGTTCATTTGATCAATCTCTTCTTGGAAACGCTGTACTTCAAGCTTATTGTATTTAGATTCTAGCGCGCCACTAGCCATGCGAACTTCTAGGTCTTTAAGATGCTTTATACGGCCACCGATAGTTGTTTGATTGGTGAGCATACCGCCTAACCATCTTTCGGTTACATATGGCATATCGACTTCTTTAGCAGCAACCTCGATAATCTCTTTTGCCTGTCGTTTAGTGCCAACAAAAAGTATTTGCTTACCTTCGCTGGTAGTTTTACTAACAAACGCCAAAGCGTTTTCTAGGCCTTCGACCGTCTTGGTTAGATCAATGATATGTGTGCCTTCACGCTTGCTATGAATGTATGGCGCCATCTTTGGATGCCAGCGACTTGTTTTGTGCCCAAAATGAGCTCCTGCTTCGAGCAGTTTCTTGATATCAACATCAACTGATGCCATTATTGAATCCTTTCTCTTCGGTTGAGCGATTACCCGATTGCGTCCTACATGGATCACATCAGGAGGATTATTACTCGCTCACCTGCTTAATTAATTGTAGGGGTATCTTAACAGATACAGTGCTTTTGTGCAACAGAGTATTGACCGAAGATAGTATGACGTGTATACTTAGGCCCTGATTATGAAAAAAGATTTACACCCCAATAACTACCGCACTGTCGTATTTAAGGACCTGAACGACGGGACCATGTTCTTGACTCGTTCGACGGTTGCAAGTGACGAAACCGTTAAATGGGAGGATGGCAATGAATACCCTCTCGTAAGCGTACATATCAGCAGCGCCAGCCATCCGTTTTTTACTGGCCAAGAGAAGATGATCGATATCGAAGGTCGTGTCGATAAGTTCAAAGCACGCCAAGAAGCTGCCGCCAAGAAACGTGAAGCGGCCTCTGCTAGGACAGCCAAAACACGAGGCAAAAAGCAGGCAGAGACCAAAAAAATTGGCGCCCCTGCGGCCAAACAATAACTTGCTAGCCAACTAAACAGTCGCAATTCGATGTAAATGCGACTGTTTTCTTTTATACTAAGGATAAATATGAATACCGAACAAACCTTACGCCAAGAATACTCCGAGCTACAAGCCAAACTTCAAGACCCCAGCGTGTTTAGTTTGCCAGAGTACCCAAAACTCGCCAAGCGGCAAAGCAGCCTAGA
>CAYUBG010000048.1:0-248 GCA_964442995.1 uncultured Candidatus Saccharibacteria bacterium
TGTTTTCGCTGATTGTAAAGACTTCGTACAACCCCATACGACCCTTATAGCCACCTGGGGTTTCTGGGGTATCTTGACCCTTGTACAAAGTATAAGCGTTTTGGGTGCGTAGTGGCAAGTTCTGATATCCATGATCTTGGCTGACCGCTGCCACGTCTTGCGCAGTTTTAGGCAGAATGTTACCCAATGTGGCATGAATCGCAGCCGTCTGAGCTGCATCTGACTGGAATGACTCCTTAGCATCGTCC
>CAYUBG010000048.1:258-2682 GCA_964442995.1 uncultured Candidatus Saccharibacteria bacterium
TGCTGGCGATTAAGAATGGCTCAATACCCATATCGAGCAAACGGGGCAAAATACCCGCGGCAGAATTGGTGTGTAGCGTACTAAAAACTAAGTGCCCCGTTAGGGCAGCCTGTACTGCTAACTGCGCCGTCTCTTTGTCACGAATCTCTCCAACCATCACGACATTAGGGTCCTGACGCAAAATGGATCGTAGGCCCGTAGCGAATGTTAGGCCAACATCAGCATTAACTTGAATCTGATTTATTCCATCCATCTTGTATTCAACTGGGTCTTCGAGTGTCACAATATTGATAGTGTCGTTCTTGATCTCTTGCAGTGCCGCATACATAGAGGTCGACTTACCAGATCCGGTAGGTCCACTCGTTAGAATCATACCGTTAGGTTGCTTTAAGCCTTCGTGGATGGTCCGAAGTGCTCGACCATGATAACCCATATCCTCTAGCTTGAGACTAGTGCCCGTCTTGTCTAAAAGACGTATAACAATTTGCTCTCCCCATACAACGGGACTAATTGCAATACGCAAGTCGATTGGCCGATTGTTAACCATAATGGTAAATCCACCGTCTTGCGGTATGCGGTGCTCATCGATTTTGAGGCTAGACAAAATCTTCACACGCGAGACGAGAGGTGCTTCGGTACTTTTGGGCAATTTCATGATTTCGCGCATAACACCATCTATACGCACACGTATACGCAATGATTTTTCGAGCGGTTCGATATGTATATCACTTGCTCGATTTTTGGCTGCGTATTCCATGATTGTCGACAGCGCCTTGCTTATGGGCGAATCTTGTACTATCGCGGTGATGTTTTCTTTTTTGGCTTGCTGCGCAGTCGCATCATTTGCCTTGGCAATATCTGCGGTCGCTTTGAGCTCCCCTGCAAGGTTATTGTCTAGACGTTCCAGATATTGCTTTAGGATTCGCCGTATACCCGTCTCGCTTGCAGCATAGACCTTAAGTGGACGGCCAATCTTGTTCGCCAAGAAGTCAGCTGCCTGAACGTTATCGGCATCCAGCATGGCTACAACCAACCTATGTTGCATTTCGCCCAACGGCACCGCCATGTATCGTTCGGCGATTTCTTGTGGGAGCAACGCTAGTATCTCTGGATCAATTCGTGCGTTACTAAGGTTTACATACGGTACCTTAGACACCTTGGCGATTGTCCGCGTTAGGTCCTCATCGGTAATGATTTTTTCACTAACGAGGGTTCCAAGTAATGGCGTAGACTGATCGATAGCTTTTTTGCGGATTGCCTCGAGCTTTTCTACAGTCAATAAGCCATCCGATACAAGCTCGTCTTCGACCATTTTTTCTGTCGTAGAAGAAAGAACGCTCACGATACTAGTACCATTTAGCGTTTATTATTAAATGGTGTGTTGTTGGTAGTATCGCCAATTGTAATTCGCTTGGTAGGATCAAAAGAGTCCTTGTTGAAGTACTGAGGATCTGGTTTTGTGAAATCGGTGGTGATTGGGTCTACTACTGCAGCCTTCTTGCCATATGAATTTTTGGGGACAATCAGTAGATTCGACAAGAGCATAGATACGATCCCACTAAAGATACCCACGACTACAATGGTTAAAATATCTTTTTGCTTCACTTTACAACCTCCGATCTTACATCGAATATTTTTTCGGGCTGGTAGTACGTCGTTGCCTGAACACTAAATTGCATATCACTCGCCCCACCACTTAAGTCGATTCGCTTGATTTTGATTGGTCGGATGGATTTTTCGAATACATCAACAAGACCTTGAATTGATTGATATGATCCATTGACGCTAACAGAAAACGGTATTTCGATTGGCTTTGGGCTATTGCTGGTTTGTTTTGGCTGCTGGGCTAGTTCATCATCTGTACCGCTAATACCACCGATTTTGAACTTTCTATCAGTCAGTATTTTCTCTAGACTGCTTGTCCATGCTGGGTAGTCATATTTACTTGGCAATGCATCTAGAATAATTTTGGCATTATCGCCATCTTTATCACCGGTGCCGGTGGGATTACCGCCAATGACGTTGTCTGGCGTGCTCGTAAAGTCTTTGTACGATACTTCGAGCTGAGTCAACGCCTCAGCACTAGATTTTAAGTTATCCCTGGCTTTTTCTTGTTTTGTTATAATCCTTTGTTGGTATGCTCGCTGTGTAAGTAACGACTTGGAAGAAACCAGCGAGAACACGCTCACAAACACTGCCGCTGCAACGACCCCCACAGCTGTAGCTTGATCTTTATTGATCTGTACTCGCTTGGATGGATTGAGATTGTTAGGAATAAGTGCCATGATACCTCTTATTGATTTGCTTGTGGCTGTGGAAGCGCTTTAAATAACTCGGTTGGTTTTTCGGTCTCTGAACGTGTGGATGTGATCTTTGGAACGGTTAATGTTACCTTTTTGGCTACGTCAAAAATAATTGGTTCAA
>CAYUBG010000048.1:2692-6070 GCA_964442995.1 uncultured Candidatus Saccharibacteria bacterium
TAGCGATATTTGATACGTCGCGTCCTTGTCGCTTCTGCCGTACGAAGACAATACAACTTCTTTGAATGGCTTACCAATTTTTGGATTAACATCGCCCTCGGTAGCGGTATAGGTGGTGAACTTTAGGGTATCCACAAACTTGTTAATAGTGCTCAAACTATCTGCCGTTCCGCTAAGCGTCATCGTCCCAGCCGAGAAGTCTATGTTTGTAGTGCCAATATTAGCTTGATTTGGCGTGACCTGAGAAACGTACTGGAACAGTCTAGATGTAACAGGCTTCTGACTATGTAGCCCCGGGAGGCTTTTAAGCTGGTTCTGTACTGTGAGTACTTTATTAAGGTCTGGCGTCTCTTTTATCTGTTTGGAGGTATTGTCGATATCAGCCTGCAGATTACGCATGTGTGTTTTCTGGAACACGTTGACGGTAACAAAAAGCAAGACAAACACCGTTAGTGCAGTTGCGCCAACGAGCAATGACACAGCCAGCATGGTATGCTTTTGGCGCTTTGCCTTGATGTACTGCATCTTTACATCTGGGAGAAGGTTAAACTGAATCATCTATTCCATCCTCTCCGCCAGGCCAGCCGCAACCGCAAAATAGTTTGCAGATGTAAGTAACTCGTTTTGTCGATTCGCCGGAAACGATACATTGCGCCAGGCATTACCGATCTCGACATTAACACCAAATTTGTTTGCAATATACAGTGGGAATTCTGGTAGGACCGCTGCCCCACCCGTCATAATAATACGTTCGATTTTTACATCACCATAGCGCGACTGAAAGAACTTGATTGATTTCTCTAATTCAGAGGTCAACATATCTACTGTGCCAATAATAGCGTTGTAGATTTGCCCCTCGAGCTTGTCCTTACTCAAACCAAATTTATTCACAAACTGCTCTGCTTGTTTTACGTCTATACCAAGGTTTTGCATTGCGGCACGAACAATCGCTTCTGAGCCAGTTGGGATAGATCGAGCCAGGCGTGGAATGCCAGCATAGCTCACAACTATATCTGTTGTTTTACTGCCAATATCTACAACCATCTGGGGTGTTGTTGCCTCAGACGATATAACTGCCCGTGCTAGAGCCATGTAATCTGGCTCAAATGCAATCACCTTTAGCCCAATCGATTCCAGCAGGTCTAGTCGTGACTCAACAAAATCATTAGTAATACTACTAAGCAGCACCTCTACCTTGTTCTTATCCTTTGGCGAATCACCAATAACAGCCCATTCAATCTTCGACTCTGCCACTGGTGTTGGGATGAGTGAGTCTGCCTGATAGTGCAGTGTTTTAGCAATATCACTTGGTGACATACGATCAATATCTACAATTGTAGTAAACACTCGCTGCGATGGAACACCAACAGCAACATTTCTAGTGGTAATTTTCGCCTGGCCCAACAGATCACGAACAGCTTCAACTAGTCGTTGCTGATCGCTCTTGGCGTCACTCTGCGCTACCTTACTATCAACAGGTAAGTATGCATACTTTACCAATGCTTTAGATCTACCGGATCCGTGTAGCTCAACAAGTCGAATAGCAGTAGTGCCGATGTCTAATCCAAAAAACTCCGAAACACCTGTAAGCACGCTCATACAATCACTCCGAATGCTCTAAATTTGGTCGTTTTATGTATTTCTTTCATGTAGTGCCCACCGAGGATTTGCAATAACCCCGTATTACCAGAATTATAGCATAAGAGCTTTGCGCAATCGCAAACTTTTCTACAAAACTGGTGGCAAGTAGGTATAATAATCAAACATTCCTGCTCTGCCACCGGCTGTGCCAGTAATACCGTCTGGTGCGTTGAGGTAGACTTCTGGGGTGAAATTAAATATTTCACCATATGTCGTATCCTTTAGGCGACCGTAAGATCGGTCGAGATATACCCTGTTTGCCATAAAGGCACCGTTCACAGTAAGCTGTTTACTTACATCACCACCGCCACAGTTTGCATAGCGTTCTGTAAGAGCATAGCGCGCTGGGGTTGAGGTATTGGCACAGGTGTAGATGTTGCCCGTGTTGGCACCATCTGGCTGTGCAATATATACACCGTCTAGTTGGGTAACACTTGGGTCGATGTAGATGTTGCCTTTGACAACCACCCAGACAGAGGGGATATCTTTTTGTTGAGTAGCGCCGGTTGCAAAAGAGACATTACTCGTAATCTTGAGATTGCCCGTATGACGTCTCACTACCTTGCCAGACTGAGCACCACTAATATCTAGCGTCGAACCTGGGTCGGTAGCAGTATCGAGTGCGGTGAAATAATCAGGAATACAACGACCGGCGCCGAAGTTGCCGCCATAGCCACCACCGGTATTGGCAAAGGTGAGGCCTGTTTTGGTGCCGTGATCGTAGTCGGAGGTAAATTCAGAAATTGCAGCTGCTGCAAAGGCAGCAAACTGTACACCTGAGCCAGTGGTACCAGTACTGTAGGACTTAATGGTAGCTGTCGTATTGGGTGTGCAACCTAGACCAAAGCCATTACCAACACTAACATCACCGCCCCGGAACGAGACCAAAGGATGGTTGCCGACGGTTTTGCAGGCAATATCTTGTGCAGTAAGAGGATCTTCGGTCGATAAAACCTTCCCTGTTGAATCGATTTTCCCATTTGCTGGTGTTACCGTTATCTTTAAGCATACTTGGTCACCCGCCTTGAGACCCGATAGTGGTCTTGTATCCGTCGCATAATCAAATGTAGAAAGACTGCGATTATCGGGTGAAGGGGCGGCGGCAGGCGTAATCGGTGTGATAGTCGCACCCTTCAGGATAAAGTATGAGCGTTCAATTGCGCCACCTTTTACTGCAATTCCTCCGGAGTCAACGGTAATGCCCGAATCGAACGTAGTTTGAGAAGGATCCTCATCACCAACGAGGCCTACTACCGCGTTAGGTGTAACTGTAAAATTATTAACTAATGCCCAAGAAACACTTATAGACATATCTAAGCATCTGCTGTCCTGAACTTGGCCAGTGATTTTTGAACCATCAAACAACTTATAAAATTGACACATTTTGTCGGTGTAGTTTAGGCTATTTTGGCCTCCCCTGATGGTTGACCAAGAAGAAACTACATGTGTCCTAGGTATAACAATTGACTGATTCGGTCCCAAAAAAATCGGCTGATCTGCCGGCCGCTGCACAGCACCAAACGAGCTAGTGACACAGTCTGCGTTTACTTGCCCCCCGCCACAAGTTAGACTATTGCCCGTCCCAGTAAACGGTGGGTTGCCCACATATTTTAGACAGTCTGTTGCACTACCACGAAGCCCGTAAGAACCTGATACCGGACACATATCGTCAACACTATAAATAGCGTAGGCACGAGTTTCTTGCGGCGTAAAACAACGCATCCACCCGATATTTAC
>CAYUBG010000049.1:0-2523 GCA_964442995.1 uncultured Candidatus Saccharibacteria bacterium
GATTCGGCTGCAAATTGCGCCTGAGTAGATAACTGCCTGTCGAGTGATCTTCGCTGCTCTTGCCGAGCAAGTTGTGCAAAGCCAATTACGATTAGACTGAGCACCGCCATAATTATTAGGGTAACGATAATGGATACTAATCCCTGTTGGTTTGTGCGTTGTCGTGAAGGTTGTCTCATATTGCTTATCCTAATTATAGCCTTTTTTGCACATAAGTTGTAGCGCTCGAAATTGCACAGAATTGACTACCAATGCCGTCTACACAGCGTGCAGTGTTGATATCAAACCCTGCCTCATTACCTTTTTTATTCGCCTGGTCAATTAGCAGGTCGTCATCGCCATAAATTACACGTATGTTAACTCTGAAAAACTTGTTTGGGTTCGCAGGATCAGCATCCTGTATCGTTAACGCACCAAGTCGCATATTCTTGCCAAGCAGCTCTTGGTCTGTGGAGCTATTAAAAGATGTTGACGGTCCTACCCCCGTTGCGCATGGAGTGGAGCGATTTTCAACAAACAACGCATGGGCTGTATCTGAATCGATTTTTGCATTTATCTGGTAGGTGTAGTTATGATGCCCTACGCACAAAGACCGTAGACTACCACTACTCCCCGTGATAACGTCCGTATCTGCGAATTCGATATCTTGGCTGATCATATCCATGGCTGTACGTACCACTCCTTGGGTTCGTGAAGTTGTAATGCCCTTGTAATACATGTTGCCAATCCGCACCATCACGTATGAACACAGCAAAAGTATGACACTGAAGATCGTCGTGGCGATCATTAGCTCAACAATAGTAAAGCCCCTTTGTTTGTTAGTATGCCGCGTCATAGCTCTATCCTGTACGAAAAACGTACTTGATTATTATCTGCGGTACTCTTGCCGGCGCCACTCTCCCAACGAACATAGACAGTGAATATATTAAGGTCCACAGATGAGCGTTCGAACAGAACATGATAGGAAACAGGGTCGGAGCTTTGTGTCTTTTGATCGCAATCGGGATTATACGAAGAGCTAGGTGCATCAAGTGGCGGCAAACTAGCAATAACGATTTTCGAACCAGTGGAGTCAAAGCAGAATACGCTAGGCTTGACTGGTGCGTTGTACTCAGAGGGGTTATCTTTTGCCTTGACTCGAAATAGCTCGAGACTCCCCATGGCGATTTTCTGTGCTTCTGTACGTTCTTGTGCGTCTCGCACTGACCTAGAGCTCTTAATAGCAACCGCATATGAAGCGCCCAATATCATGCTCAAGATACCTATAGCAATTAACACCTCTACTATCGTATCGCCCGCCTGATTGAGTTTATTCCTGCTAATCACTGTGCGTACCTATATCCCCACACTTTCCGTTGCCAACCTTTACACTCGTATTGGTCTGACGGCCGCCGCCGCCAATCAGTAAATGAACATGCTTGTCTGTCGTCCCGCTATCTGCGCAGATATTGATGCCGCCTGTGGAGTTTCTATATCCAATTTTAGAACTATCGCCGTCGATGATTCCTGCAAGACTAGTTAAGTTCGTGCCAAGTGAAGAGCTTTCGATTCCGTAATAGTCTATCTGTTGACCACCTGCGCTGAGCGCTGTTTGTGTACTATCTCTATATTTACCTAGGTTAGTCAAAAATGCAATTGCCCCAACTGGGCTTGCTTGACCATCAGCACCAATCCATTTAACGGTTAGTCCATTTTTGAGCTTGGTGTGTTCGACCAAATCAGAATCAATTGGTCCGGGCAAGAATACTGATTTTGGCTTTGCTTCTGCGAGCGTCTCGGGTTCAAGCTTCTTGGTACCGACTGCTTTATAACGAAGCCCCGTAATCGTCATAATATCGACCGAGTCACCATCTTCAAAGCGAATAACCTTCCCCAAGAAAGTACAGTCGGTGTTTGTACCCTGCCCCCTATTTGCAGAAGTAATCTTGGGACCTGCAACATCGTAATCGCAAGAAAAGTTCTCCCTACTCGAGTAGTAACCTGATGATACGGTATTAATGGTATCTATCATGCGTTGTTCAAAGTCACCGACAGCCTGATTAAACATTGTTCGATTTTGAGCACCACCTAGCAACGCCAGTGCACCGGCAAAAATCACTGCAGACACAGCCAAAAACATCAGCGTCTCTACTATTGTAAAACCCCTGTTGTCGGGCCCACTCGTCATACGAATCAGTATACCATAAGCATTTCTGCTTTTGTTTTTTATATACCTATTTGGCGTTTGTACCAAGCTACTATACCGGTACCAAAAAGCCTGACAATTACTGCTGCGACGATCAAGAATGGTCCGTAGGGCAATTTGGTGTTTTGTCGAGCCCTACCAGTCATTAGTAGTGGAACAGCTACGACCGTACCAATAATGCTAGACAAGAATATAACCAGCAACATCTGCACTGGGCTAGCTAGCACTACACCTATTAGTGCGCCTAATCGCACATCACCAAAGCCAATCCATTTGCCTTTGGATACAAAATAGATGCTAGCAAATAATCCACTACCGACCACCACCCCACCGAGTAC
>CAYUBG010000049.1:2533-5984 GCA_964442995.1 uncultured Candidatus Saccharibacteria bacterium
GCCCCAGATAAGCGACAATCCTTGGCCAAAGAATACGAACCCCACAAGTTGTTGCATTGCCACAATCGATAGTAATGGATAGATGATGCGATTCGGCAGTATAAACCAGCGCAGATCATACACCGTTAGTGCCATAAAGCCCGTTAGCATGACTAGCCATACGCCAAATTGTAGTGCATCATACCCGCTATAGCTTCCTGGCCAGAACAGATACGACAGTACAAAGAGTAATCCCGTAAGCACTTCCACGACCGGATACTGCCAAGATATCGGCTTCTTACAATAACGACACTTCCCTCCAAGCGATATCCAGCTAATAACAGGCAATAAATCCCTGGCGCTTAGTTGATGTCCACAGGCAACGCACATACTCCGTCCGCGGCTAATTGAGTATTTTGCCTTCTTCTTGGGTGAATTCACGTTCCACTGCTTATAAATCCGCCACACCAATGCATTCACAAAGCTACCGAGGCATAGCCCCAAACCAAAAAGCACAAGTAACATCATGGTCCTAGCTTACCACATAAACAAACAGGGCTTATTGCCCTGTTTGTTTACTTTTGGTTCGGTTATCTTTATGAACCTTGACACTGGCTTGTGAACTTAGCGCCATTAGCTTCTACGACGTAAAGCGCCACATAAGCTCGAGCAGAGCTTGAATTTACCATAGCTCCATATTTAGCGGAGTCAATACTGGCCAATGCATCAGTTACCACTCCGGAACCACTACATTGAACTCCAGTTGCGATTACAATCTCATCTCTCGAAGCAGCTGGTATGTTTGCAGCAGTAGCACCGTCAACCACTTTGATTGTTACCCCTTGAGTCAAACTTGCTGCGGTATTAAGTGAGGTATCGTCTGAACTTGTAGGGACTTTCCCGCTATTGTTTGACACCCACTCATTAACTGCTCCCAATGCCTTAGAGACATCATTCTTCTTTTGAGTGTTTCGGCTGTTTCGTTGCAAGGCTGGAACGGCCAAGAACACGATCAACAAGATCAAACCAGCAATCGCTAGCACGATCAAGACTTCGATGATAGTGAAGCCTTCTGTTCGTTTACGAATATTTTTTAGCATGTATGTATGCCCCCTACATATTAATTTGTTAACTGATGAGTTAAATATAAACCGCTTATGTATAAAATGCAATAGTTTGCCGTATAGGCTTATCCCCAGGCTATTTGATGATAGTCTGGCCTGCTAGGCCGTAAATCGGCAGCAGCACTGCTGCAACGATAGTAAATGCAAAGACACCCAGCAAAACCATGAGCACTGGCTCGATAATAGTCGATATGTTCTTGATTTGGTTGTCGACTTCTTTTTCGTAGTAGTCAGCAATTTTCTCGAGCATAGCCTCGATGGCGCCAGACTGCTCACCAATACGGAGCATACTTGGCACAAGCTCTAGGAAGTTGGGATCGCCGTCTAGAGAATCCGACAGTGCTTTACCGCCTTTCACTTTATCTACCGCCTTCCTGAGCGATGCTTCTACGTGCACGTTGTTGATGGCATCGCCGGTAATTTGTAGCATCTGTATCAAAGGCACACCACTCCCTACGAGCGTTGCACCAGTACGCGCAAAACGCGCCATATATAACTTCATGAATAGCGGGCCGATGGGCCAGGCCTTCATCTTGGCCTTGTCGATCACTTCTTTACCGGGACCAGTCCTCGCCCAACGGCTCGTGAAGAACACACTCGCGGCTAGAATGGCTAGTACGATCCACCAGTACTTTATTGCAAAGTGGGATACTGCCAGCATGATAACGGTAATCAATGGCAGCTGAGCGCCTGGCAGGTCTTTGTACATAATTTCCACCTGGGGCAAAACCTTGACAATCATAAAGCCTACGACAGCTAGCATTACCAATACCACAACCAACGGATAAATCATCGCGCCACGAACCTTGCTGAGGATCTCGGCATCTTTTTCTTGTTGGTTGGCCAGCCGTTCCAATGACTTATCAAGCGTACCCGACGTCTCACCGGCTGCAACCATACTTATGAACACTTTATTAAAAGCTTCTGGATGATGACCAAGGGCGACTGAAAGTGCCGAACCACCCTCGACATCACTAATAACCTGCGTAATGATGAATTTGAGTGACTTATTTTGTGTTTGCGAAGCAACATTTCGCAAACTCTGGATAAGCGGCAACCCTGCGTTGATAAGCGTCGAAAGCTGACGAGAGAACAAGACTTTGTCTTTTGCGCCAATGTGGTTTTTTATTTTGGATAGAAAGCCAGTATTTTGCCCCATTAGCCGAATATCTGTTGGGGATAATCCTTGGTCCCTAATCAAGCGAGCAGCAGCAGATTCGCTATCTGCTTGCACGATAGAACGGACTTCTTGCCCAGAACCGTTCTTTGCTTTAAATTCGTACGTTAACATTAGCTTCTCATCAACCTGTCTAATTCATCTAGATCAACTGCGTAATTACGTGCCTCTTCGTAGGTAATAGTACCGTTATGGATCAGATTTACTAATGTTTTGTCCATGCTCTGCATACCGAACTCTGCACCAGTCTGGATAACCGCCTCTAGTTGATGGCTCTTGCCTTCGCGAATGATGTTGCGCACGGCCGGAGTAGCGACTAAAATTTCTGCCGCTGCGATTCGTCCGCCGCCGATAGCCGGAACAAGGCGCTGCGAACAAATTGCCATAAGCATATTGGCAAGCTGTGCCCGAATCTGAGGCTGCTGGTGAGGCGGGAATACGTCTATCATACGGTCGACACTCTGAGCAGCATTGTTGGTATGTAGTGTGGCCAGCACTAAGTGCCCTGTTTCGGCAATGGTAATTGCCGAACTAATCGTCTCTAGGTCGCGCATTTCTCCGATCAGCACAACATCTGGGTCTTGACGCAAACTACTACGTAGCGCAGCCGAGAACGAATAAGTATCGTAGTGTACTTCGCGCTGTACCACGACAGATCGAATAGATTTGTGCGTATACTCAATTGGATCCTCAATAGTCACAATATGAGCGGCTCGTTCGTGGTTGATACGGCTCACGATCGCTGCAAGAGAGGTCGATTTACCAGAACCAGTCGGGCCGGTAAACAACACTAAGCCTCTGGGGTAGTCGGCGAATTTATTGACTATAGGTGGCAATCCTAGCTGCTCGATAGATAAAATCTCGTTCGGAATGAGACGCAAGGCTGCTGCCAGGTTGCCACGCTCGTGGAACGCATTCACACGAAAGCGGCCAAGGTCGCCAAAGGCAAAGCTAAAGTCGAATTCTTTGTCTTTGAGTAATATTTGTTTTTGGTCTTCGTCCAAAATGGCAAAAACGAGCGCTTCGACTTCTTCTTCTGACAAGCTTTCTATGCCAGAAACCGGTGCAAGCGCACCATCAACACGCAGCATAGGGGGTAAGCCTACCTGCAAGTGTAAGTCAGAAGCCTTCTTTTTCTTTTGTTTCTTTTTAGTATTATCTTTAATCTTGA
>CAYUBG010000050.1:0-5520 GCA_964442995.1 uncultured Candidatus Saccharibacteria bacterium
CCACGCAAGAGTACTGTCTTGATACGAGGAGCTAAATAATGAGCACAGCTACTTATACCAAAACAGGAACTAAGGCCACAACTGCTGCCAAGCTAGACAAAGCAGTTTTTGGCGTAGAGGTTGCCAGCCACGACCTACTCAAACAAGCTTATCTAGCGTACCTAGCAAATGGCCGAGCAAATCTTGCCGTCGTTAAAACACGTGGGCTAGTAAGTGGTGGTGGCCGAAAACCCTGGAAGCAAAAAGGAACCGGTCGTGCACGTTTTGGCTCATCTCGTAACCCTATCTGGCGCGGTGGTGGTATCGTTTTTGGTCCTACTGGCGAAGAGAACTATAAGATTCGACTAAACACGAAGGCAAAAAGACAAGCTATCCGACAGGCACTTAGTGTGAGTGCAGATAAGGTAATTGTTATTGAAGCTTTCGAAGCCAAAGATAATAAAGTTAAAGCAACCGTATCATTGCTCGACAAAATTGGTGCAAAGCGTAACACACTACTCGTCGTCGATACTAAAAACGATGCCACTAACCGCGCGACCAGCAATCTGCAAAACGTTTCAGTCAGCCAGGCAACCTATCTTAATGTTTACGATGTGCTTAATGCCGATCATATCGTGTTTACCAAAAAGGCTCTAGCGCTTACAACTGCATGGCTTGGCGAAAGCAAGAGTACCGGCGAAGCAACAGAAAAGAAAGAGGAGAATAAATAATGAAAAATCTCACTCTTAAACCTCGCGTAAGCGAAAAGGCCTATGGTCTTAGTCAGTCAAAGAACGTATATGTATTTAATGTACCCCTGACTGCAAACAAACTCACTGTCATCAAAGCCGTCAGCGAACAATTTGGCGTTACCGTTGAGACTGTCAACATCATAGTAAGCAAGGGTAAAACTGTTCGTACGATACGCCTAGGTAACCGCCGTAGTCGACCAGGCAACGGAAAGCGTGCAGATACCAAGAAAGCCTATGTGACACTCAAGGCTGGCGACAAAATTGCTATTTTCGACGAGCCCGAAGAGCCAAAGGCTAAAAAAGTTACCAAGACCAAGGAGACAAAGTAATGGCGATTAAGAATTACAATCCGACTACTCCTGGCCGTCGTGGCATGACTACGCAAGATACAAGCGAGATTACGGCAAAACGTCCTGTTAAATCATTGCTAGTTATCAAACGACGCGGTAATGGTCGTAACAACCAGGGCCGTATCACAACACGCCACCAAGGTGGTGGTGCCAAGAAGTTTTATCGACTCGTCAATTTCAAGCTCGCAGAAGGAACTACTGCCAAGATTGAAGCTATTGAGTACGATCCTAACCGCAGCGCCCGTATTGCACGTATCAAAGACAGTAACAGCGTCTATCACTACATCATTGCGGCAAAAAGCATGAAAGTCGGCCAGACCATTTCAAGCGGCGAAGAAGCTCCAATCGAAGTCGGCAATCGATTGCCAATCAAAAATATTCCACTCGGAACAACCACTTACGGCATCGAGCTAATCCCTGGCAAAGGCGCACAATTAGTGCGTAGCGCTGGTAATGGCGCGCAACTTATGGCAAAAGAGGGTGACTACGCCCAAGTTCGCCTGCCTAGCGGTGAAGTTCGTGCTGTTTTGCAAACATGCACTGCTTCCATTGGACGTGTTGGCAACGAACAGCACCAGAACATCAAAGTTGGTAAAGCTGGCCGTAGTCGACATAAGGGTATTCGTCCTACCGTTCGTGGTGTCGTGATGAATGCCGCAGATCACCCACACGGTGGTGGTGATGGTGGACGCCACGGAACTGCCAAAGATCCACGAACGCCTTGGGGCCAAAAAACTCTGGGCTACAAGACACGCCGCCGAAAGAGCACAACCAAGTTTATCGTTAAGAGCCGTCACGAGGCTAAGAGGAAGTAATTATGAGTCGATCACTGAAAAAAGGACCATTTGTAGACCCTAAGCTAGCGAAAAAAGTCGCAGCTTTAGGGAATGAAGATCGTACCATTATAAAAACATGGGCTCGTGCATGCACAATTAGTCCTGACTTTGTCGGAAAAACAATTGCAGTGCATAACGGCAGAGTACATGTCCCTGTATTTATCACCGAGAATATGGTTGGTCATAAGCTAGGCGAGTTCAGTCCAACGCGTAAGTTCCGATCACACGGTGGTAAGCTCGCGAAAGGTAAGAAGTAGGCACTATGGCAGTTAAAGCAATCGCAAAAGGTGTTGCAATGAGTCCTCGAAAAGTGGGCGTGGTAGCTAGTCTTGTGCGCGGACGAACTGTAGAAGATGCCCTCGTCATTCTTAATCACGTTCCTCGTCGTTCTGCCGTTCCTGTACGGAAAGTTATCGAGAGCGCAAAAGCTAACGCCGAGCACAACCATAACTACAAAGCTGAAAGTCTTGTAATCACCGAGATAATCGTTACTCCCGGTGTTCGTATTAAGCGTTACCGACCTGCAGCACACGGCCGTGCACTTCCGTTCCAACGACGTACAAGTCACATTCGTGTTGTCGTAGATGGTGAGCAACGAGCAGCCAAGAAGACTGCAGCTACAAAGGAAACTAAAGAATCCGCCAAGAAGGAGGCAAAATAATGGGTCAAAAAGTAAACCCTATTAGCATGCGCCTCCAGGTCAACAAAGACTGGCGCAGTAAGTGGTTCGCAAACAAGCGCGAATACGCAACCTACCTCAGCCAAGACCTGGCTGTGCGTAAAATGATCCACAACAAGCTTGGGAGCAGGGCTGCTATCAACAAGGTTGATATCGAACGATCACCCAATCTAGTTACCGTTACAATCAGCACCGGCAAGGCAGGTGTCGTAATTGGACGCGGTGGCTCTGGTGCGCAAGAGTTGAAAGCTGCAATTGAGAAGATCTACAAAGCTCAGGTGCGAGTAAACATTGAGGAAATCAAAAAGCCTGAATTGTTCGCAAAACTTGTAGCAGAAAATATTGCCCACCAGCTGGAACGACGAATTTCCTTCAGACGAGCTATCAAGTCAACTGCTGCAGCAACTATGCGAAGTGGTGCACAAGGTATTCGAATTGAAGTTGCTGGTCGCTTGAATGGTGCAGAAATGTCTCGTCGCGAAAAAGAAGTACAAGGCAGTGTTCCTCTACACACACTTCGTGCAGATATCGACTATGCGCATGCTAAAGCGCAAACACCAGCTGGTATCATCGGTGTGAAAGTATGGATATACAAGGGGGAGGTTAACTAATGTTATTACCGAACCGAACAAAGCATCGCAAGGTACGCAAAGGACGAATTACAGGTGTTGCAACAAGTGGCAATTACATTGCATTTGGCGACTTTGCATTACAGAGCCAAGGCTCTGAACGAATCACGAGTCGACAGATTGAGGCTGCACGACAAGCAATGACCCGTTATATCAAGCGTGGCGGTAAGATTTGGATTCGAATTTTTCCACATACACCTGTTACTCGTAAACCGCAGGACGTAAAGATGGGTAGCGGAAAAGGTAACCCAGAATTCTTTGTAGCCAAAGTGCGTCCAGGTACAATCATGTTTGAAATGCAAGGCGTAAGCGAAGAAGTTGCACGCGAAGCAATGCGTTTAGCAGGACACAAGCTCCCTGTTAAAACTAAGTTTCTCGTCCGGGAGGAGGTATAGGTTATGAAAATGATCGATATCCGTAAACTTTCTACAACTGAGCTCACTACTGAGTCTACAAAGCTACGTGATGAAATTGCAGAATTACGCCGCCGTGTTCACATGGGCGAGCAAACAAATGTTCGACTTATCCGTAATAAGCGCAAAGACCTATCTCGCGTCTTAACGGTGCTTGGCGAACAGCTTACAAAGGAGAGCGCATAATGGCTAAAACTATGACCGGTACCGTTTCGTCTGATAAGGCCGACAAGACCATTATCGTTTCGGTGCACACACATAAAACACATCCTATTTATAAGAAGGCCTACAGCGTTACGACAAAATTCATGGCGCACGATGAGAACAATGATGCACACGTTGGTGACGTAGTAGTTATTGCTGAGACTCGACCGCTAAGCGCACGTAAACGCTTCGTTCTTGAAAAGATTGTTTCGAAAGCTGCAATTAGCGCTGATCAGACAGTTGAAGCAATTACGGCTGAGCCAAAAGAGGCAGAAGAGGAGACAAAGTAATGATTCAACAAGAATCCCGTCTCATCGTTTGTGACAACAGTGGTGCAAAAGAGATACTGTGTATCCGAGTTCTTGGTGGCACTCGACGACGCTATGCTCACGTAGGAGATGTCATCGTAGCAACTGTTAAACAAGCCAATCCGCAAGGTAATGTTAAGAAGAAGTCTGTCGTAAAGGCAGTTGTAGTACGAAGCCGAAATGCTATAAAGCGAAAAGACGGCTCGACGATTCGTTTTGACGATAACGCAGCTGTGATAATCGGTGACGACAAGCAACCAAAAGCCACACGTATCTTTGGCCCCGTGCCACGCGAGTTACGTGATCTAGGCTATGCCAAAATCATCAGCCTTGCGCCGGAGGTCCTATAATGAATACGACAAAGAAAACAATCTTTAAGATTCGATTAAAAAAGGGCGACACTGTAATTGTACGTTCCGGTAAATTCAAGGGCCAGACCGGCAAGATTACCGCAACGCATCCATTACTGAACAAAGTTACTGTAGAAGGTATTAATATCGTCAAAAAGGCAGTCAAGCCAAATCGTGAGTATCCGCAAGGTGCTATAGTATCTATCACTAAGCCAATCTGGGTTTCAAAAGTGGCGATCGTCGATCCATCGACAAAAAAAGCTAGCCGAATTGGATACCAAATTGCCAAAGATGGGTCTAAGACTCGCATCGCTAAAAAAAGCGGAAAGGAGATTAAGTAATGGCTACAAAAACCGCGACTACTAGCTCCCGACTCAAAGCTGCTTACAACAATGAATACAAGCAACAGCTAAAAGACGAACTCAAACTCGCTAATGTACACCAGGTACCAAAGTTAGAAAAGATTGTGGTCAATGTTGGACTTGGCCGTGCAAAAGACGACAAGAAACTCATGGAAGTTGCGGCAAATACCATTCGCAAGATTACTGGCCAGCAGCCTGTTGAGACAACTGCAAGGTTATCCATCGCATCATTTAAGTTACGAGAAGGCAACAAAATTGGCCTTAAGGTAACATTGCGCGATGATCGTATGTATGAATTCATGGATAGAGTCATCAATATCGTTTTGCCACGACTACGAGATTTTCACGGTGTAAAGGCAGGGGCTTTTGACGCTAATGGAAATTATGCCCTCGGCTTTGTTGATCAGTCTGTGTTCCCAGAATTAACTTTCGAAGAAACGACCACGCCACATGGACTTCAGGTTGTTTTTGTAATCAAGGCGGAAGAAAAAGAGCATGCAAAAGCGTTATTGACGAAGTTTGGTATGCCGTTTGAGAAGAAGGAGAGCAAATAATGGCAAGAAAATCTAACATCGCTCGTGACTTGAAGCGGCAAAAAATGCACGCAAAATACGCTGCAAAACGCGCCGAACTTAAAGCACTTGGTGACGTTGAAGGC
>CAYUBG010000050.1:5530-5801 GCA_964442995.1 uncultured Candidatus Saccharibacteria bacterium
ACTGCCTCGCAATTCATCACCAACAAGATTAAAAAACCGCTGCCAAGAGACAGGTCGACCTCATGGATACATGCGAACATTTGGGCTTAGCCGCATTAGTTTTCGAGAACATGCTAGTAAAGGCGAAATCCCAGGCGTAACAAAGGCCAGTTGGTAAAGGAAACAACTATGTCAAGAACTACAACAGATCCCATCGCTGATATGCTATCTCGCATTCGTAACGCAATTGCCGTTCGAAAGCACGAGGTCGTACTACCACACAGCAGCATCA
>CAYUBG010000051.1:0-5787 GCA_964442995.1 uncultured Candidatus Saccharibacteria bacterium
ACGAGGTCGTACTACCACACAGCAGCATCAAAGAATCGGTTGCCAAATTACTAAAAGATAATGGCTTCTTGAATAATGTTAGTGTTAGCGACGCAAGCATTGGTAAAACTTTGCATATTGTTATCAATAATGAAGGAACAAATGCGCGCATCACTGAAATCTCTCGTGTTAGCACTCCTGGTCGACGTACTTATGCGAAAGCCAAGGAAATTCCAGCCGTAAAGAACGGTCGCGGTATCATCATTGTATCTACTTCAAAAGGACTAATGACTGGTGACGATGCAAAATCACAGGGCATTGGTGGCGAATTAATTTGTAGGGTGTATTAGTATGAGTCGCGTAGGAAAATCACCAATCACCGTACCATCTGGCGTAACTATAGATATTGCATCTGATGTAATCACGGTTAGCGGCTCGAAAGGTACTTTAACACAGCCAACACTCGATGACATCACCGTTACACAAGAAGGTGAAATCGTAACTGTTACTCGAGCAAACGATATGCCAAAAGTACGAGCAAAGCACGGGCTTATGCGAGCTTTATTGCAAAACATGGTCACAGGAGTTAGCCAAGGGTTCTCTAAGCAACTCGAGATCAATGGTGTGGGTTATCGTGTTGCTATGGCTGGAGCAGATCTCAAATTCAACATTGGTCTCAGCCACGACGTAACGTACAAAATTCCTGCCGGTATCACAGCGACTATCGAACAGAACGTCATTACCGTTAGCGGCATCGATCGACAGCAGGTCGGTCAAGTTGCTGCCGAGATCCGATCACTTAAAAAACCTGAACCATACAAAGGCAAAGGAATTAAATACGTCGGCGAAAGAATCATTCGCAAATCCGGTAAGTCAGGTAAGGATAAATAATCATGAATCGTATAACACACAAGATAAACAACTTCCGACAACGTAAACATCGCGTTGGCTCACGGATTCATGGTACTACTGAACGACCAAGACTAGCAGTATTCGTAAGCAATCGACATATTGTTGCCCAGGTTATCAACGACGAAACGCAGAAGACCATTGCCCACGCAAGCACAGTCGGTAAGCCAATGACAGGAACTATGACAGAAAAAGCTGAAACAATAGGTGCAGAAATTGCAAAAAAGGCCAAAGCGGCCAAGGTTAATACTGTTGTATTTGACCGCAGCGGCAAGCTGTATCATGGCCGCGTTAAGGCTTTGGCAGATAGCGCACGTAAAGCAGGACTGGAGTTTTAATCATGGATAGAGAACAACGACGTCCCCGAAAAACCGAATTGCCCGAAGAAAAGCAGTTCGATGAGCGGGTACTCCATATCGATCGTGTTGCACGCGTTGTAAAAGGCGGCCGACGCTTTCGTTTCCGCGCCCTAGTAGCTGTAGGCGATCGTAAGGGTCGTATCGGCATCGGTTCCGCAAAAGGAGCTGATGTTACAAGCGCAGTCGCCAAGGCGATGGAAGTTGGAAAAAAGAATATGGTTAAGATCAACCTTTACAAAGGCACACTGCCTCATGAGGCAGCCGCGAAAGTTGGCGGCGCCAATATTCTCATTATGCCAGCCGCTCCTGGTACTGGTCTGATCGCCGGTGGTGTAGTACGCACCGTACTAGAAGTTGGAGGCGTACACAATGCTCTTAGCAAGTCGCTCGGATCTACAAACAAAACTAACACCGCATACGCAACAATGAAGGCGCTAGAAAGCCTGGTTCCTGCAAAGCAGTGGGTTACAGCCGCTAAGAAAACAGTCAAAACTACTACTAAGAAGCCAGTCGAGCCCAAGAAGGTAGCAGCATAATGAAATACAATGAACTAAATCTTACTAGCAACAAGAACGCAAAACGTGTCGGTAGAGGTATTGCTGCCGGACAGGGAAAGACAGCCGGTCGCGGAACGAAGGGACAGAAATCTCGAACAGGCTACAGCCGTCGTCCGGGCTTTGAAGGTGGTCAAAACCCTCTAATGCAGCGGTTTCCAAAGTTGCGCGGTTTTACATCACATCGTGTTAAATCAGAGGTGGTTTATACAGGCCAACTTGATGCTGTTGGTGCAAATATCGATAACCACAGCCTTGCACAAGCCGGACTAGTTAGTTCGCCTTACGTAAACGTCAAACTTGTTGTCAAGGGCGATATCACAAAGAAGCACAGCATTTCGCTACAAAGCGCATCTGCTGCCGCAATCAAAGCGGCGGAGAAGGCTGGAGGCACTTTTACCCCAACAGCCCGCATTGGACGCACAACAACAAAAAAAACAAGCAAGTAGAAACTACAACTGACGTTTCAACGGCAAGCTGATATACTTGGCTTATCTGTTGTCACATGAGATAAAGAGGGTACATGAGCTGGAAAACAATCTTTTCATCACTAAAGAATGCCGAGATGCGCAACAAGGTACTTGCCGTGCTCGGTATGCTGCTAGTATTCCGAATATTTGCACATATTCCTGTGCCGCTGAGCGACCCAAAGACTCTAAAGCAAGTATTAGAGAACGTCTTCAATTCGGCAAATACACCTCAGATATTTAGCTTCATTAATGTCTTGTCGGGTGGTGCGCTCGCAAACTTTTCAATTATGCTCGTGGGTATGGGGCCATATATTAACGCCTCTATCATATTGCAATTGCTTACACGTGCAATTCCTAAACTAGAAGCGCTCAATAAAGAAGGTGAATTTGGTCGAAAAAAAATCAATCAGTATACCCGTATACTCACTCTTCCGCTCGCACTCATTCAGTCAATCGGAGCAATCTATCTGGTACGGCAATCAGCAGCTAGCATTGGTGGGCTAGGTGATATCACTGCAAGTGCTTCTTTTGCACAGTGGGTTCTTATGGTTGCAGCACTTACTGGAGGATCAATGATTCTGATGTGGCTTGGAGAGCTAATCACCGAACAAGGTGTCGGTAACGGCATATCGCTCATCATTACCGTCGGTATCGTCAGTAGCTTGCCAAAGAGCGTATCTTCAATACTATCGAGCGTGGTCAACAAAAATGATAAGTGGCAACTTTGGGGGCATACACTCCCGATAAATAAAACGGCCTTTTTCTACAGTCTACTCATATTACTCATAGTAACGATAGTTACGGTACTAGTAGTAAAACTCAATGAGGCATCACGAAAGCTGACAGTTAACTACGCAAAACGTATACAAGGAAATCGTGCCTACGGCGGCATCACCACAATATTACCGGTAAAACTCATTACGGCTGGGGTCGTGCCGATTATCTTTGCTGTCGCATTTTTAAGTGTTCCAAGTTTTGCCGGACAGCTCATGACCGGCTCTTCAAGTGCTCGACTACAAGAGCTAGGACAAACCTTAGTCAAATTATTCCAAAACCCGAGTGTTCAGAGCTTTCAAGCTGGTGGCTGGCAGCCTTTCTTGTACCCAGTTGTTTACTTCGTACTGGTTGTTCTCTTTACCTTTTTCTATACCAGTATCGCATTTAATGCAAAGGAGATCGCAGAGAATCTCCAGAAACAAGGTGGCTTTATTGAAGGGGTACGAGCGGGCTCTCAAACCGAAAAATACCTTGGGCGGGTTGTTAATAGGCTCACCCTGTTTGGCGCCTTTGCTTTAGGGTTGCTCGCACTGTTACCGATCATCGGTCAGATATTCCTGAAGACAAACATAACCCTAGGTGGAACAAGTATCCTAATCCTCGTATCTGTGGCGCTAGAAACACTCCGGTCTATTGAGTCACGGGCATTGATGGTTACCTATGATCAGTATGAACAGCCTGATTTCTTCTATGACGTCGATAACGCTGCAGATGCAGCGACCGGTGGCCGTCGACTCAAATTTATCCCACGTTTCAGGAAAACAAAACCTACAAAAAAATAACTTCGGTAAAACACTTTACAAGGACAGCTATTTTTTGTATACTTAAGCCTTAGTTATATTTATGGCTGGAAACAAGGAAGTAATCGAATTAACGGGAACAATCGTCGAGACCCTTCCAGGGACTCAGTTTCGAGTAGAACTTGAAAATGGCCATCAAATTATAGCTCATGTCGCCGGCAAAATGAGGAAGCATTATATCCGAATCGTGCCTGGTGATAGCGTTACGGTTGAGTTGACCCCTTACGATCTCACGAAGGGCAGAATCACCTATCGCAAATCCTGAACCTTCCTAAGTTAGCCCAATTGAGCAGTGATATCATGTCACACGTTCAAGCTGAACCATCTTAAAAAGGTTCTGGAAATGACAATATTAACTAAGCAGTGTGTTACGAGCGAAAGGAGCGAGTAATCCGCATGAAAGTGCGTGCAAGTGTCAAAAAAATAAGTCCAGACGACAAAATCGTACGCCGAAAAGGCCGTCTGTATGTCATCAACAAGTTTAAGCCAAAGCATAAGCAAAGGCAGGGTTAGTATATGGCGCGAATATCCGGAGTTACCATCCCGAGCGAAAAGCAAATCCATGTTGCATTGACCTATGTATACGGTATTGGCCCAAAAACGAGTGCCGATATTCTAGCAGCAGCTAAGGTCGAGCCAACAGTCCGTGTAAAGAATCTCACGGATGCTGAGATATCAAGCATTCAAGATGTTATCAATGGCAAATACACCGTAGAAGGTGAGCTACAGCGTATCGTAGCTGGCAACATTAAACGACTAAAGGATATCAACTCCTACCGTGGCCTTCGTCATAAGATGAGTTTGCCGAGTCGTGGACAACGTACCAAGACAAATGCCCGAACCAGGCGAGGTAAGAAAGTAACTGTCGGTGGTACCGCTAAGAAAGTAGCTTCTAAGACATAGGATCAGTTATGGCAGATACAACGACAACCACACCAAAGAAGAAAAAGGCCAAGCGATCTGTACCCGCTGGGCAGGTGCACATTTATGCATCTTTTAATAACACAATCGTGACGTTCACCGATCCGCAAGGAGGCGCTTTGGCTGCTTCTAGCGCGGGCGCTTGTGGATTCCGCGGGTCTAAAAAAGGCACAGCCTACGCCGCACAAGTTGCTACAGAAAAAGCAGGCCAGCTTGCTAAGCAGCAATACGGTCTTAGTAAGGTTGATGTTTTTGTAAAAGGCATCGGCCTCGGCCGCGACTCTGCAATTCGAACCATCAATACACTCGGTATGCAGGTAGAAATGATTCGTGATGTAACCGGTGTCGCCCATGGTGGCGTACGACCACCAAAGGCACGGAGGATTTAATAATGGCACGTGATACTCAAAGCATTGTAAAAATGAGCCGTCGTGAAGGTTATGCTCTTCATCCAAAAGCTCATAAAGCATTATTAAAGCGAACAAGTTTACCTGGTCAGTCAGCAAACGGGCGTGGCTTGCGAAACAAGCCAAGCCAATACAGCCTGCAGCTTCGCGAAAAGCAGAAAGTAAAGCGTCTATATGGTTTGCTAGAAAAGCAATTCGCACGCCTTATGGCAGAATCTACTCGTATGCAAGGGCAGTCAGGCGAGATCTTACTGCAACTACTTGAGCGACGACTTGATAACGTTATTTATCGTAGCGGTCTAGCGCCAAGTCGCCGAGCAGCCCGACAGCTAGTAACCCATGGTCACTTTGTATTCAATGGCCGACGTGTCGACATCCCTTCAATTAGAGTTAAGTCAGGGGACGTAATCGTTCTACGTGATTCTAGCAAGGGGAATGAATACTTTAAGCGCATTGACGACTTGAGCCCAGCTAGTAGCGACAGCATTCCGGCGTGGCTAAAAGTTAATCGTAAAAAGTTTGAAGTGAGCGTAGCAAGCATGCCAACTCGCGATGATGCAGAGCCAGAAATTAATGAGCAATTAATCGTTGAGTACTACTCACGCTAAGGA
>CAYUBG010000052.1:0-5613 GCA_964442995.1 uncultured Candidatus Saccharibacteria bacterium
TCACTAATCTTGTCTTTGTTGTCGGATTTCATTTTTTCGGCTTGGTAAATGGAGCTGTCTAGCTGGTTTTTAGCATCGATACTTTCGCGCTTTTTCTTATCTTCTTCAGCGTGAGCTTCGGCTTCTTTGGCCATTTTTTCGACTTCGGTTTTGTCCAGGTTGCCACTATTCTGAATGGTAATACTCTGTTCTTTGCCACTACCCTTATCTTTAGCAGTAACATTCAGGATGCCGTTGGCATCTAAGTTAAATGTAACTTCAATCTGGGGCACGCCACGTGGCGCAGCAGGGATGCCATCCAGTACAAATCGGCCGAGGCTCTTGTTATCGGTCACAAACTCACGCTCACCCTGGACAACATGAATCTCAACTTGGTTCTGGTTGTCGGCAGCCGTACTAAAAGTTTCGCTCTTGCTGGTTGGGATTGTCGTGTTCCGCTCAATCAGCTTAGTGGCTACTCCACCCAAGGTCTCGATACCAAGGCTCAAAGGTGTAACGTCTAGCAACAAAACATCTTTAACGTCACCTTGCAGCACGCCACCCTGAATAGCAGCACCAATGGCTACAACTTCGTCTGGGTTAACACCCTGCATAGGATCTTTACCAAAGATCTTCTTAACCTTTTCCTGAACTGCTGGCATACGGGTCATGCCGCCTACTAGCACGACAGCATCAATCTCGCTCGCCTTGAGACCAGCGTCCTTGAGAGCCTTCTCGCAAGGAGTTGCTGTCTTGTCGACAAGATCAGCAACCAGGCTCTCTAACTTGGCACGAGACAGTTTGTGCTCAAAGTGCTTTGGACCATCCGCATCTGCCGTAAGGAATGGCAGGTTAATGTCTACTTCGTTGGTTGTAGAAAGTTCGATCTTGGCTTTTTCGGCCTCATCACGTAAGCGCTGCATGGCAGCCTTGTCATCAGTCAAGTCAATACCTTGCTCTTTTTTGAACTCATCGACAAAGTAGTTCACAATAGCTCGGTCGAAGTCGGCACCACCTAGGTGCGTATCGCCATTGGTGCTTTTTACTTCGAATACACCGTCACCGAGTTCTAGAATCGACACGTCGAATGTACCACCACCGAGGTCAAACACGGCGATTTTTTCGTCTGATTTGCTACCCTTATCCAATCCATACGCTAGTGCAGCGGCAGTTGGCTCGTTGATGATACGCTTTACCTCTAGCCCGGCAATCTTACCAGCGTCTTTCGTGGCCTGACGTTGACTATCGTCAAAGTAAGCCGGTACAGTAATCACCGCTTCAGTAACTTTATCTCCCAAAAATGCTTCGGCATCAGCCTTGAGCTTGCCTAAGACCATGGCGCTGATTTCTTCGGCACTATATTCCTTATCGCCCATTTTGACTTTGACTGAGTTGCCGCTTTTGACCATTTCATAACCCATCAACTTGATATCACGCTGTACTTCTTTGTCTTCCCAGCGACGACCAATGAGTCGTTTTACTTCGTATACAGTGTTTTTGCTGTTTGTTACCTGCTGACGCCGGGCAACCTGGCCAACCAGACGTTCGCCGTTCTTGTTTAGAGCTACCACACTTGGCGTGGTACGTGCACCTTCACTGTTGGCGATAATCTCTGGCTTACCAGATTGCATAACAGCCATAGCGCTGTTGGTTGTACCTAAGTCGATACCAATAATTTTACCCATAAATAGTTCTCCTTTTTAGCAGTTACTTCTTTAGAGTGCTAATGTAATTGTAGCATACTAAAATTAGCACTCTAGTGTCAAGAGTGCTAATTAATTTACCTTATTTTAGCGGACCGGGAATTGTGGGCAGTCGGTGCGGCCGCCGTTTGTGGGCAAGCCGGTAATATAGAAGGCCGTATTGAGCCGATTGGCGATGGAATCGTTACAGATCTGATTAGTTCTAGCCACGGTTAAGTGCGACGGCTGAGTTTTATCAATTTCGCTTGCAGGGTAGTCTTGACCATTTCCAGCATCACCGTCGGGATATTCGGCGATCCAAACGGCTTTGTTTTTTTTAGAAAATGCTACCGTCGAGTCAAAATCGCCACTCGGACCACCCGGGCCAGTATCGCTAATCGTTAGGCATTCATCAAAGGCCCAGCACTCTTCATCGAGCATCCAGTCGAAATCATTAACTAGATCGTGCGCTTGCTCGTGATCGTCTTTAAGCCCAATACTAATGCCAATCTCATGAGCCCAAGAGGCAACAGCCTTGTTGTATTTCAGCTGATCGGCATACGTTAGCGGGAATCCCGGGTTGTTAGTATAATTAACCATCTCGTCGGGTTCTATTGAGTCAAAGCCCTTGTCTTTGCACATTTGTATTCGAGTCTTCATGATTGGCGCCAAAATATCGATACGTCTAATATCCAGCCATCGGTTTGGTTGTCCGCCACTATCCCACCCTGTATCAACTGATCCAAGCACATTGACGCCGGCATACTGCGGATCGCCAGTATAGGTAATACCGTAGTTCTGTACACCAGGGAACTTGGAATCATCTGGCCGGCCAGCTTCCCAAACTCCAGTATCTATATAGCATATGACTTTTTTCCCTTTATTGTGCAGAGCCTGGACCGTAGCCGCACTATTTGTAAATCCTTCTATATCGTACACGTCGGCCTCGGGAATAGTCTGACCGATAAGATTTTTAGTCTGCAAAAAATTAAGGTTAATTGCGTCACCCAATATCCAGCCCAGCTTGAGCGGCTTATCGGCTGTGGGCTTCCACATGCCACTCGAAACGACAGGCACTTTAAACTTAACCGCTGATGAGCCAGAAGCACTAGCAGAAGATATCGTCGAGGTAGTTGACGAAGATATCCCTGATTCAACTTGTAACGATTTAGTTGCAACAGCCGCGTGCCCTGCAGTTAGTAAAACTACACCTACGACAGCAACAAGCACAACCAACAACAATTGTGGTGTAACTTTAGGGTGCAAAAGCGATCTTCTTATCGTACGCTTTGTTGTTATGCTCATCACCTTGTCTCTAGCTTGCAGGAGTACTTGGCTTGATCACCTGTGATTCTGCCTCGCCAGGCTTTACCATTGCAGGCGTGCTTGCTACCGAAGACATAACCGTAGGAGCATTTGTGCTAGAAGAGGAGCTAGTACCCGCAGAACTCACAACCGTAGCCACTTCCCCCGTCCCGTGGTACGACCCATACAAACGCTTGAGGGCACGTTGTCGGAGAACAACCAACACTGCCGCACCAATGACAATCACACTCGCGCCAATTGCTGCGTACACGAGGTAGTTATTTGCTTTCTTTACCTTGACGGGGAATTGCTGGATAGACCCATTAGATGAACTGGCCACGTTTATGCTGGCAGAGTACGAACCTTTATCGGAACTAACTTTTACTTTGTGGGCCCCAGCTGAAATATTCACAAAGCTAGCGATACCCGATGCATCGGTTGTGCTTTTGATACCATCTAGAACAACCTCTGCTCCAGCTACGACTCGTGCTTGATCATCTGTAACCACAATGCTCACATAGTAACCAGTAGCAGTCTGATTGCCAGAGCTTGTTGTTGGCTGATTGACCGCAACTTGATTGCTAGCACCTGTGCTTGTAGTTGTTTTTGAGCTTCCGCCGCCAGTTGTAGTGGTTTTGCTTGTAGTTGTTGGAGCGCTCCCTGTACCTGATCCGCCCGTCGTAGTGCCGCCAGAAGAACCTGAACCTCCCGCACCACCACCACTTCCACCGCCTGTGCCACCAGAACCCGTCAGTGTATATGTGCCACCTGTCGCAACGCCATTCCATACATTTGCAACGTTAGTGTCATATAGAGCTGAGTTTGCAGCAAACGAAAGAGCTGTTGTGCCGGTGCCTACTTTGGTACGGAAGGTAACGTTGGCGACTTTTATAGACGAGTTAAAAGTTGATCCGTATTTAACGCACTTAACAGATACTACTCCGTTACTGCCTGCCACACCGCCCGGACAATCGGTGAATGCTGCGCCAGTTGTATTGACGGATACATAATCAAGTTTTGTCGTATCATATGCCAGAAACATATCTACACCAGCAAAAGTTGTGCCGTTGGGATTTGCATTTACTGCTACCGTAAACTCAGTATTGATTGGGTAACTACCGCTTGCTGGAGATATAGAGAGCACCGCTGGGCCAGAGGATACTGTTTGAGTCGTAGTAGGAGTAGCAGCCTTGGAGTATATTAAAATCAGAGAGCCAACTACCGCAATCAATATAACGCCGGCAATTTGTAGTAGTTTATTTTTTTGGATGCTCTTCAGCTTCTTCATTATTTACCCCAGTTTAGACTTAGTATAACGGCATCTTTGGTATCGATAACGCCATCTGAGTTAAAGTCACCAGTAGAGAATGAAACTCCAGATGTTTTACCCCAGTTTAGACTTAGTATAACGGCATCTTTGGTATCGATAGCATTGTCATTGTTGGCGTCGCCACCTTTGTAGGCAGTAAAGTTCTTGGTACTTGTGTTGTCGGTCTCAGATACCTCGGTAAGCGCATTGTTTTTGTCTGTCGAAACCGTCACCACATGCGCACCCGCAGTCGCAACCCACGTAGCAGTAACAGTTGCAGTACCGCCCACAGGTATCGAGGTGCTTGTGGTTGGGCCAGTCAACACTGTTGAGTCAACCGAAAAGCCAGTTACAAATGCGGTTGTGCCCGTGGCTGCCGTACCGTTATTTGTCAGTACAGCGCTAAATGTCACGGTATCGCCAATCTTTGGTGATGCAGGCACTATATTAATCGAGGAAACTGTTAAGTTTGGTTTATTGTTTTGTACAGTTACATTTATGGTGCTTGTGCCCTGGTTTGGTGTTGGCGTCGCCCCATCGTAAGCGATCACCTTCACTGGGTACGCCCCATCTACAACAGAGCTTGAGTCAAACACATAAGAGTACGGACTGGAATTATCCGTAGCTTTTAGAACATTGTTTACATAAAATTCTACTTTTGATATCACGCCGCTATCATCAGTCGCCGTAGCATTAACTGTAACGCTATTGCCGCTGACTGTAGCACCATTTGTTGGCGAAGTAATGCTAACGGATGGGGGCGTAGTATCTGGAGTGGTCAATGTATACGTACTACCTGTTGTTACTCCATTCCATACATTTGCAACGTTAGTGTCATATAGAGCTGAGTTTGCAGCAAACGAAAGAGCTGTTGTGCCGGTGCCTACTTTGGTACGGAAGGTAACGTTGGCGACTTTTATAGATGTAGTGAATGTATTGGGCGTACCATACTTGACACACCTGACGCTCACAAGACCATTTGCACCAGAATATCCACCAGGGCAATCAGTAAAAGCCGCACCTGTTATATCGACAGATATGAAATCTAGTTTTGTTGCGTCATAAGCTAAAAACATGTCCACACCAGCAAGCGTAGAACCATTAGGATTGGCATACACACTTACCGTAAAGTTGGTATTAATAGGGTAGCTACCCGTTGCAGGAGTAATACTAAATGATGCTGTGCCGGTTGCTGCCTTAGAGAAAACTAATAGTGAAACACCGATGATCGCAAATAATGCAACAATAATGATGAGCCTTTGTGATTTCTTGCTTAGCGACTGCAGCTTCTTCATTATTTACCCCAGTTTAGACTTAGTATAACGGCATCTTTGGTAT
>CAYUBG010000053.1:0-548 GCA_964442995.1 uncultured Candidatus Saccharibacteria bacterium
GTCGATTGTAATGTCGTACTTCTTTGCCAGTTGCTCAGCTTTCTCCCAGGCTGCGACTTCCATGAGTAATAATTCGAAATCACTCTTGAATGATTGATGTCCCAAAGAGGCATGAGATAACTCATGCAGTAATGACCAGTGGGCTGCCGTACCATCTTGGTCCTCTACATAATGGATGGTGTTCTGTCTTGGTGACCAATAGAACCGGTTACTTGCTACAAAGTCTAGGTTTGGGAAATCATTCTGAAGAATTGCTAAGAAGTTACGCATAGGAATTCCTTGCCAGCAAAAAACAGCCATAAATTACGGCCTGTTCGGGGCGTTTTGCCTGTTTTACGGGCGGAATCGGTACAAGCGGCATTTCGTAACTCTTTAGCTCACGGATTAGCGGGTCTTTGAATCTAGGAAAGTTACTGCCTACGCCACCACCAATCACGATAACATCGGGCTGTATTGTGGCAATGAGGTCGATGAGGCCAATTGCAATATTGTGAGCAATATCTTTCCAGGCACGTATATCGGTGATCTCGCTGGCTAATTTGCCGTAT
>CAYUBG010000053.1:558-5602 GCA_964442995.1 uncultured Candidatus Saccharibacteria bacterium
ACAATTCATTTACCCGAAGCAAAACTTTCCCATGTCATTAGCTTGCCTTTGTGCTCTAAAAGCATCTGACCGCTTTCACTATCAAGGAGCGAAGGGACTAACGATTTACCAACTACAAGACCGGCGCTAATACCGGTACTTATGGTTACATAGAGGACTTTTTCGTATTTATGTTTTAGCTCATGGGCTTCTGATAACGCCGCTAGCTTTGTGTCGTTCTCTAAGACAATAGGGCATTGTGCGATTTTTTCTATATCGTGCTGGAGAGGAATGTTATGCCAGGCGAGATTACCAAACGCTACTGCCGTACCAGACTGCCGATTAATTTTTCCGGGAGCTGCAACACCGCCCGCACGGAAATCACTACACTCAAGTTTGCCTATATATTCGTTAAGCAAGGGGATAAAATCGCTATAATCTTGAGGTGTCGCAAATTTGTAGCTATCTGCAAGATTACCGGCAGCGGTAAATGCTGCAACAAGTGTCTTTGTCCCCCCGATGTCTATAGCAAGATACATAGCAATAGTATAAACGAGTTTACGCGACTCTTGAAAGAGCGCATTGGTTGCCAACAGATAAGAAAGCGCGTATAATGAGTGTAAATCTGATCGGAGTTACAACTTACGAGTTGCCGCAGAAATAAGGAGGCATGTATAACCATGTCAAAATCAGCAATAACTATGGACGACTTGCTGGAGTCCGCAGAAATTAAGCAACTAAAAGCCGGAGACGTTGTCGAAGGTGTAATCACTTCGGTGCGTAAGCACGAGGTTTGGCTTGATCTGGGTCCGAACGGGGTCGGTGTCGTTATGCGACGAGAAATTGGCCATGGCCAAAAACTTGAAGTCGGCGACAGTGTAACTACAAGTGTTGTCGATCCAGAGATGGATGAAGGCTATGCGCTGCTCAGCATGAAGCGCGCAGTTAAAGATAAGGGATGGGACGAGCTGCAACGAGCTTTTGAAGCTCAAGAAATTCTTGAGATTAGCCCATACGATGCTAACCGCGGTGGTTTATTAGTAGAGCTTGAAGGCATTAGAGGATTCTTGCCCGTCAGTCAGTTAGCAGCTGGACATTACCCAAGGGTATCTGGTGCCGACAAAGATGAAATATTGCAGAAACTTAATGCTCTTGTTAATCAGCCGATGCGAGTGCGCATTCTAGATGTTAGTCGTAAAGACAATAAACTAATCTTTAGCGAAAAAGAGGCAATCAAAGATGATATGCAATCGCGACTCACAGAACTAAAGGTTGGCGACGAAGTTGAAGGTGTGGTAACGGGTGTGATCGATTTTGGTGCCTTTATGAATGTCGATGGTATCGAAGGTTTGGTACACATCTCAGAAATATCCTGGGAGCGCGTAGAAGATCCTCGTGAGTACGTTAAGCCTGGGCAAAAGCTCAAGGCAAAGATCATCGCTATCGACAAAGACCGCCTAAGCCTGAGCCTCAAACAGATGAGTGAAGATCCATGGCTACACGAAGTAAAAGCCTTTAAAAAAGGTGAAGTTGTCGAAGGAAAGGTAACTCGAATTACGCCATTTGGTGCCTTTGTACAGCTCAGCCCATCAGTAGAAGCACTAGTCCATGTCTCTGAAATGAGCGATGATGATGGTGTAGACCCAGAGAAGATTTTTCAGCTTAACGAGAAAAAGCAATTCAAGGTTATCGATATCGATACCGATGCTCGCAAAATAGCCCTGAGCCTAAAAAACGCTAAATAGACCACTATGTAAGCTTTTCACGAAAGGAGGCGCACCATGGCACAAACCGTCAAAATAGAAGACCACATTACCGTCGGTGCGCTTGCCGAAAAGCTGATGCTGCCAGTTACTAAGCTCATCGGGGAGCTAATGAAGAACGGGGTAATGGCGACCGTCAACGAGCGGATCGATTTCGATACAGCTCAGATTATCGTTGACGAGCTTGGCCTCGATGTGAAGTTGGAAAAGTCAAAAACCGCCGAGGACGCCCCAGTTGTACGTGAGAAGCGCATAAAGAACGTCGAGGGCGAGACTCGTCCACCGGTTATCGCTGTGATGGGTCATGTTGATCATGGAAAGACATCGTTACTGGATGCTATTAGGGGCGCCGAAACTGCCAAAGGTGAAGCCGGCGGTATTACGCAGCACATCTCGGCCTATCAGGTTAACCACAAAGATCGACAAATAACCTTTTTAGATACGCCTGGTCATGAAGCGTTTGCGGCCCTGCGTGAGCACGGTGCTGTTTTGACCGATCTAGTCATTATCGTTGTTGCTGCTGATGATGGTGTAAAACCGCAAACAATCGAAGCGATACGTTTTGCACGCAAAGCAGGGGTTAAGATGATTGTGGCTATCAATAAAATCGATAAAGAAGGTGCCAACGTGGCCCAACTCAAACAACAGCTTGCCGAGCAGGACCTGCTGGTAGAAGAATGGGGTGGAGACACGATTACTGTAGAGGTGTCAGCTAAAACCAAGCAAGGTATTGATAGTTTGCTCGACATGGTGCTTCTTGTGGCTGACGTAGAAGAATTAAAAGCACCCACAAGTGGACCAGCTAGCGGCTTGGTTATCGAGGCGCACATGGAGCAGGGCCGAGGCCCTGTTGCTATCTGTTTGGTTGAGTCTGGTACCTTACGACCCGGTGACTTTGTTGTGGCGGGCGCAACATATGCCAAGGTTCGTAACCTAGAAGACACCACTAAGAACACCTTAAAATCTGCCGGGCCATCTACTCCCGTCCTAATCACTGGATTTAAGCATCTACCAGAATTTGCCGATGAGTTTAGCGTTGTAAAAAACGAAAAAGAAGCTCGTATTTTGGCAAATAAATTTGCTGAAGACCGCAAATCAGAAGCTGGCAACAGTGATATTGGTAGTAGCGAGCTTATCCGCATTATTAACCGAAGTCGCCAGCTAACTGAGCTGCCAATTATTCTAAAGGCCGACGTGCAGGGATCACTAACATCTGTTGTGGATAGTCTTAAGACGCTCGACAATGATGAAGTGGCCATTCGGATTGTTCGCAGCGGCATCGGTGCCATCACTGAAAGCGATGTTCATACGGCTCATATATCTAACGCTATTATGTACGGCTTTAACGTGCAACTTCCGACCAATATCAAGAGAATCGCGGCTCGTGATAAAGTTTCGGTTCGCTTGTACTCCGTTATTTATGAGCTCATAGATGATGCCAGAGAAGAACTAAGTAAGCTTTTAGCCCCGGAAGTAATTGAAAAAAATCTAGGTACCCTAAAGGTTAAAGGAATATTTAAAACTACCAAAACAGAAGTTATATGTGGCGGTGAAGTTATGTCGGGTAAATTATCTGTTCCAGCTCATGCTCGCGTGCTGCGCGACAAAGCAGTGTTGGCTGAACAAGTCGAGGTGGTAAACTTAAAGCGTGGGCCACAAGACGCAAAAGAAGTATTTGAAGGTGAGATGTGTGGGCTTAGTCTGCAGACAAATTCTCGGCTTGACCTTCAAGAGAATGACACTATAGAGTTTTTCTCTCGAGAAACGGTCACTAGGCATCTATGACCCGTATAGCTTAAATAGGTTATTAAACAAATGGAAGATAGATTTCCTGGCATAAGCCGAGAACAAGACTCTGAGGACGACGAAGCCGAAGATCGTCGCCCCAGCCGAAATGGTGCAAATTTTGTGCGTCGTGGATTGCCTAACGATGCGATATTTCGACGTATGTTTGAGAGTTCCAGGGCTGATCGCTTGGATGACGATGATGAGAACGAGGAAGAGGACGACGACGCTGTGGTTAGCGAAAAAAGACGTTCTACAAACAGGCGCTTCCGCCGCTCGTTTGGCAAACTATTCCGTCGACGTATTATAGCGGGCCCGCAATTATTGGCAGAGGATAAGCCCTCGGACCTCGAATCATCCAGTCACAATAACGCTGAAGCTATAGTGCCACTTCATAATTTTAGCGACTGGTTGAGAAAGATGACTGGCGGTTTGGATGAAGACCAACCAGAAACCTCCAGTGTTGAATCGGGGCAAAATGACCCAGAAAACAACTTAGATCGACCACGCATTAGTGTGGCTGAGCTGCTATCACGTATTTCCAGCGAGGTTGAAGAAGAAGGGTCTAATCCGGCCAGTGTCAGACATACTGAGCAATTGCCCACAGGTAATGAAGTACTTGAGGAGCCTGAGAATACTCCAGAGTTAGGTTTCGGGACCCTGGGCAATGATGAAACGAGCGGGGTTGAAGTAGTCTCTACGCCTGAGCCAATAGACCAGGCAGAAAGCATTCAGCAGATTATGCAGCGGCAATCGGCTGGTGAGGCTGGCTCGGACGGCGTATTTATGCCGGCAGATCGTTCAGAGACAGGAACGGGGAACACTACTACAATCAATGAAACGTATAATACAGTGAACGGATGGGGTCCGGCACTTGTTGTAGATCAATTGAGTAGGCGACGAGATCGAAAAATCCGCCGACATGTTTCGAGTCAGGATGAGCGTATTACTCATATAGAGCAGGGGCGTGTTGATGATCGGCAAGAAGCCTTGAATAATTTACAGTATCTTCAGAGCAAAGTAGAAAAAATACAGCAGTCCGTTGTAAATCCCGATAGAAGAGGAGAAAAGCCTGCAATGCAAAGCAGTCAAGGCGAGCAACTTAAACCACCTGTTGCTCTGCCTGAAAAATTCGTGCCCAGAACTACAGAATACGGCAACAATTGGCAAAAAGAACAGGTAAAAGTAGCAGAAAATGTAGAAAAAATAACAACTGCAGAAGTTATTCAAATAACCGTTGAAAAAGCTGCCGAGGCGGCTGTTCCTATTGAATCGTTGTATGAGAGGCGACACGAAATCAAGGGGAATGATGATTTTGCTTCCTCGGCTGATGCGGCAATCAAAACTATCGTCGAAAATCCAAGCAATGGTGGTTTGCCTGTCGAAACAGACTCATATGAGTCAGCAGTGCGCAGGCTCGAAAAGGACCAAAAGGGTAAAACGGCTCGACAAAATGATTTGTATAGCCAGGCCGCAAGAGGTGGCGCCCTGTTGGCGGTACTTATCATCATTGCATT
>CAYUBG010000054.1:0-5583 GCA_964442995.1 uncultured Candidatus Saccharibacteria bacterium
TGGCTTTGGCGCTACTCACGAACTACGTACCGACATGCGACTGCGCGAAGCAAACTACGGTGACTACGATGGTACCGATAAAAGTTTCAAGGCCGACATGACTAAGTTCGTTGATACGCCCTATCCAAACGGTGAAAGCTACATAGATACCGAAAAACGGATGCGTTCGTTTTTGGAAGATGCGAAAAATGAATTCCCTAACGGACACATAGCTATTATTGGCCACGAAGCCACCCAATTAGCACTAGAGGTAATATGCAACCATAAGACTTGGCAACAAGTTATAGCCGAGAACTGGCGCCCCGCCCAAAAGTGGCAACCTGGCTGGGAATACAGCTTCTAGCATAAGCACGCTATACTGTTAATAGTGGACGAATCAGAACTACTGCAAGCTGCCGAGAACGTCCTGGACCTTAATGACCAGGGCAGTTTTACAATACCCGCGCACGGAATCTACCCACATCAGTGGCTATGGGACAGTTGCTTTATCGCAATGGGGCTGCGGCACGTTAACGTAGACAAAGCAAAACAAGAGCTCGAAAGCATTCTACGTGGCCAATGGCGAAACGGTATGATAGCGCACATGATATTCATGGATCATAAAAAGCCTACCAAGCACGAGTACATATGGAATAGCGAGCGTAACCCGTACTCGCCTGACGGCGTAGGCACGAGTGGCATCACGCAACCGCCCATCCTGGCAGAGGCGGTTTGGCAAGTTGGGCAAAAGTTACCAGACACGGAAGCAAAAACATTCTATGAACGAATGTTACCGTCTTTAGTCCAATACCACGAATGGCTCTATCGTGAACGTAACCCCGCTAAGGACGGTCTGGTCGTAATACTGCACCCATGGGAATCTGGCATGGATAACTCTCCGCCGCTAATACAAGTTATGAAGGAAAAGCATCACCCATTATGGATCAAGTTAATCGATATACTACAGCTTGAGCATCTTGCACAGCTTTCACGCTTGGATTTCAAGCGAAAGATTCACCTCGAGGAACGAACAAGCACCATAGATGAACTGCACCTTTACAGTTTGCAACGACGATTGGACAGACAACAATACAATACCAAGCGTATCTTTCGTTCTCCACACTTCGCCGTGCAGGATATTGGCTTTAATAGTATTTTGATTCGATCAAACCAACGCATTATAGAGATTGCCGAACAAATAAAACAGGAGCTTCCACATCGGCTATTGGCACACATGCACAGTACTGCACGAAGCCTAGATGCTCTATATGATCCGACCCAGAATATGTATTATTCGCGAAACTACCTAACGAAACAATTAATTCGTATTCCTACGGTGGCAAGCTTGCTGCCGTTATACAGTGGTGCACTTACTGTTGATCGTGCAGATAAACTAATACATACGCTCACGTCTACACATTCATTTTGGTCAGAGTACCCTATTCCTTCCGTAGCAATGAATGATGCTAATTATCAGTCGCAACGGTACTGGCAAGGCGCAACCTGGCTGAACACCAACTGGTTGCTCATTGAGGGGTTACGCCAATACAAGCAGGTTAAGCTTTCTTATGAGCTACTGCAAAAATCTCTGGATCTGGTAGATACAGAGGGCTTTCATGAATATTTTGATAGTAAGACAGGCAAGCCTTTGGGTGCCGAAAAGTTTAGCTGGACCGCGGCACTAGCAATCGATCTACTCCATACTACTGATCGGTAAGTGGAACTTGCCGTTCCAGGCGCTCAGCCAGCTGTCGATGGCTCTGCGTAAGCATACGAAGCCATTCTTGCTCGGCCTGTTCTTGCGTAAAGCCGAAAGCAATAAGATCGGTCACTGTTTCATCGCGTATATAGCCAAGTCCGGCAGCCCTCTCGGAAAAATTCTCTGGCGCAGCATCACAACCTGCACACACCATATCAAGAGCATCTCCATGATTAAAACCCATACTCATAAGGCCTGCCCTTTCAAGGCTAAATAGGTCTTCAAGGTCACGATGCAGTCGCAAGTCGGCAGCATCAGGGCCCAATTCCATAATCAGCCATTCCCAATCAGGCACTTCTGGGTTAGGCGTAGTCATACCATTGTTATATAACAAAATGTGGTTTTTAGCTATCTTCGAGTTGCGGCTTATCAAGCACTAGCGGCTCGATGTTTGCACTAGTGTCACTAATTTTGAGCACATCTTTGTCGATTTTTTTCAGTTCTTTATGCGCTGTATTGTAGTGATTTACCGTAGTTCCAAGGCTATTTCCCAGCTTTTGCATAAACTGTTCGTATGCACTCAAGTGCTTCCCAAGCTGGCCCACACGGATCTGAATCTCTTTGGCAGTTTCTTCTATCTGCAAGCTGCGCAAGCCCTGTAAGACAGTCTGCAAATATGCCATAAAGGTGGTAGGACTAACGATAATGACGTTCTTTTCTCGGAAAGCGTACTCGATCAGGTCGCGTGCAGATGTATTGGTAATCCCCACTTTATTAACCAGCAAGTCATAGTAAATGGCTTCTGACGGAATGAACATAAAGGCATAGTCCATAGTGCCATCTTGTGGACGGATATATTTGGCCGTTTCATCAATACGCCCTTTTAGGTCAGCCTTGAACGCTTTGGCTAGTGTTTCACGTTTGCTTTTGTCTGTTTCTTCGACTAATCGATTGTAGTTTTCTAGGCTGAACTTACTATCGACCGGTAACATCTTGCCTTTGTCGAGCAAGACTACAGCGTCACATATAAGATCTCGCCCATCATCTCCCTTGCCGATTTTGTACTGCAATTTATAGCGCTCTGGTGGTAGAACGTTTTCCAATACGCTACTAAGGTAATACTCACCCAGCACGCCGCGCTGCTTGGGGTTCTGCAGCACGTTTTGCAGGGTTTTGAGTTCGTCGGCGACGTTGACCACCCGTTTGTTTGTTTCGTCCAGCGAAGTCAGCTTGGTAGTCACTTCTGTTATCAACTTACTACTTTCTTTGAATTGCTGCATGATGCTGCTGCGCATCAGCTCTTGGTTCTTATCAAAGCGATCATTCAGCTGCGTATTTAAATGATCTTTAAGCTTATCTACGGTATCGCTCAAATTGGTGATGTCTTGCTTGATTAATTGCGCAGAATCGTTTGGCTGACGAGATTGTTGCCGCCAAACAAGCAATGCCAGCAACACCGCATTGATAACCCCCAAAACAATAACCACTACTAGCATAGCTTTAGTATATCAGTTTAAGAAATATAGCGGTGGGCAATAACTATAGCCATACCCACAAGTAATGCACCAAGCAATACCAGCCCAACTTCTCTGTCAATGAACTTTGCTTGACTACTACGATGCTTATTGATACTTGGGATAATGTCACTAGCGGCTATGTAAATAAAGAATCCTGCTGTTGAGCCCAGCAGCCACGCAAGCACTTGGCTACTAGTTTTGGCTGTTACATAGAATATGGTTGTACCAATGATAGTAACAATTATAGCGACACCATGCATTGCAATGATCTTGGCACGACTCAAGCCCCGAGAAAGCAGATAACCACTGTCTGCAATTTCACGCGGGATTTCATGAAGCGCTACCGCCACAGTAGTAATCAGGCCTGCACTTCCACTTATCAAAAATGCACCAGCAATTGCTGCCCCATCTATGAAGTTATGTAACAAGTTTCCGCCAATCGCTAGTGTCGTTATTGGCTCTGCAGAATGAGATTTGCCTGTTTCAAATGCTTCGTGACTATGATGATGAAACCAATGTAGCCAGCCCTCTAGCACAAAGAAGAAAATTATTCCGACCAAAGCAGCTGTAAGAACAACCAAAGGTTCATAATTCTCAACACCGTCATGTAAGAAATCAAGGAATGCTGCTGCTAGAAGTGCTCCGGCTGCGAACGGCGTTGCATATTGCGTAAGCAAACGTATTGTTTTCTTGTGAGTGAGTAACAAGGTGCTAGCAATGAATACTAGTACGTCGCCCACAAGTGCGATTCCCAGGACTATAGGTAACGAGATGTTCATTTTCTTCCTTTCGATTTAGCTATGTGAACAGTATAGACTTAGTAAATCTATTTTTGCAATTTTGTCGCAATTTCATTACAATTTGCACATGTCTTCTTCTCTAACTAAGATTTTGCGCCAATATAATCTCAACGTTACTAACACGCGACTCAAGGTGTTCGAATCCCTACGTTCCCACGGGCCAATTGCAATGAACGAACTTGTTACTTTATGTTCGAATAATCATATAAACAGAGCGAGTACGTATCGAACTATCAAACTTTTTGAAGAGTTAGGCTTAGTGAGACGTATTACTTTGGGGTGGAAGTATAAGGTCGAGTTGAGTGACGCATTCACATATCACCACCACCACATAAGTTGTCGAAGTTGCAGAACAACTGTTGATATTCCAGCGAGCACTGCGCTTGAGGCTATTCTCGTTGAGATTCTTGATAAAACGAAGTTTACTCAGGTTTCACATGAGCTAGAAGCAACAGGCATTTGTAGCGCATGTCAAAAATAAGGAGCCCCAGAAAACCTGGAGCTCGACGGAAGCCTCACACTTCCAACTTCTAGCTTATGCTTTGATACCGAACCGTGCAAGACTTGATTTAACTTTAAACCATGGCATTTTAACACTCAGCCCCATTAGTAAACCCAGCGCCACACCACCAAGAACGTCAAGTATCGAATGTACCCCCAAATACACTCGTGACAAGCAGACAAGCGCCGCTAAACAAGGTAAAACAAATCGAATCTTTTTGGGCACAATTCCCCAAAGTAGAGTGGCAAGCAATACAGAAAAAGCAGAATGCCCAGACGGGAACCCAAAACCTGCCGCATGAGGGTCCCTGGCAATTACGTTATAGAAGGCTATATACGGTCGCGGTCGCTCAATTATTGTTTTGAGAAGCTCGACAGCTGCAAAGGTAGTAATTGACGCAAACGTAACCACGTATGCCATAATTCGTCTCTTTGTTATCCACAATAGTAGTACTGCCACAAAAACTGCCCATCCACTGCCAAATTGCGTAACAATATAAAACAGTGGACGCAACCATTCGGGCCAGTGGTAGATCCACATAAATATACTACCTTCATACGTAAACACCTTGGGTCTGCTAAAAGCAAACAACGAAGTTATGGCCAGAACTATCCCTGAAGACAAATGCAGCATACGAGCCCGTTCGTATAGTTTTTCTGAGCTTACCATTTTAGCTAGTGTAGCATAAGCATAGTTAGTAATATATATCGACTAAAATAGGTTCTAGATAATTCGTTCGATAATAAATACTATAGTAATTACGAATCCCACGAATTGATTGATTTTCATAAAATGGCGCCAACCCTGATTGGCACGAGCCGACTGTTTATCTGTTAAGTTTATATAAGGTAGCGTTATCGCAATATATGGCAGGGCGAACAATGCCACTAGCGACGCTGGCCATCCTTTTATAGCTATCAGTACGATTGATAATGCGTAGAACAACACACTGAGCCTTGCCGTGTTTGCGGCACCAAACTTGGTAGCAATAGACGAAAGCCCAGCTTGCCGGTCTGGAATTATGTCTTGAACAGCACCAAATGCATGACTAGCAATTCCCCAGCAAAAGAACGCGACGATATATAA
>CAYUBG010000055.1:0-4125 GCA_964442995.1 uncultured Candidatus Saccharibacteria bacterium
AAAGTAAAAGCCAAACAATCATTCTGAAATTCTGCATCAGCTTTCCAGCCATCAGGGTTACCAGCATCGAGTGCCAATGTTTTGTCTACCCAGCCTTTGTCTGTCGTAAATATCGACTGCGATGCGGCGCCACCACGGGTAAGTCGATAAACTGGCACAGTACCAGGGTGACGACCATCCACCCACACATAGAATGGCTGGCTCTGTGGCTCTTCGCCAGCAGTAGAATTGCCTTTGGCAGCCAAGGCCTCCTTTTGGCTCTTTTGAGTATCGGTTGTCCATTCGTGCCAGGTAAATGTGGGGTTATAGAGGCGGTGGACTGGAATTGCGCCATCGTACGCACTCATTGGCGCACGGAATGCTGCACCATAGTAGATGCCCCAGCCTTGGCCACCCAATGTTTCGGCCTCACCAGCGGTGCTTAGTATGGTATCACTGCCACCTGCAGTTTGGTCGACATCACATATATTGATTTTCTTCGCCTGGTCAGCAGTTGAGGCATTGCCGCCAGGTGTTTTCTCGCTTACTGGGCGTCCTTGCAGGACGGCATCGGGTAATTCATATAATGTTGAACAGTTATTCGTCGCTGCTTTGGAGAAGAAAATAAGATATGCCCCCAGGCCAGCAATAACGACCACTGAGATTATGAGTAATTTTTTATATTGCGCAAGAAGTTCTTTGACGCTTTTTTTGCGTTGTAACACGCGTTTTGGTGAAGTTTTTGTTGGCATAAAGGTACCTTTTTTATTACTTATGCTTAAAGTTTGCTGAAACATACTCTAAATGTCAACAATATTCACGCCCCCACTAACTGTTCGTCAGCGCAGGTTGTGGAAAAGTGTTTGGTAACACGATACACTTGAACACGTGAAGCTCAGCAAAACTACAATACAAACTACTGTGATCGCTGCGGCACACAACATTGGAAAATCGTGGCAGATATATCTGAGTGGACTTTTGATTGGCTCGGCGATAATGATGAGGCCGTTCGCTTGGATGGTACTAGCTGCGTTAGTGCCACTAACCGACTATGTAGTGCATATGCACCGACGCAAGCTGGTCAGAACGGTGATTGATTTCTATATGCTTGGCTTCATGGTGTCGGGTTTTGCAAATGCATTTTTATTCCAGATATCGCCCGCAAACTGGACGATTAGTATGAAGTCATGGTTTGCATTGCTTGCCACAACCCTTTCATGGGTGTTGATTTCGGGCTTTTGTGCTTTGGCTTTTGGTGGACTAGGATTTGTGCTCTATCGGCTGCACAGTACCAAATGGCGGTTACTGTGCCTGCCCATACTCTTTGCTGGTGCAGAGTTACTGCGGAGTTATATGTACGCCCTTATGGCTTATGCCCCTCATGGAAGTCTGAGCCCAAACTTTAACTGGGGGTCTTTGGCGGTGCCAGCATCAGGTACGCCGCTGGTGTTTGCGTCCCGGATTGTAGGTTTTTTTGGCCTAACGGTTTTAGTAGTGAGTATAAATATCGCACTCTACGCAGCCTTTCGACGTAGATATATGACCAGTGTTGGGTTGCTGGCAGTAGCAACGTTTGTTACGATCGTGGGCTGGCAGATAGGCAATAGTAGGGGCGGCGGTCAAGCTCTGCGAGTAGCAGTGGTGCATCTGGGTGAGCAAGACGCACTCACGACATGGGATCAACAAACCTGGCCACAAAAAAACACCAATATCCTAGTGCTGCCCGAATACTCCGAAATACGCAGCAACCCAAATTACCGGCAAATACTCGCACAGTTGTCGGATAGTGGTGTTGCGATAACTAGTGAGCGCCGTGGTGCTTCGCCGTCAGGGACCAATCAGATAGTATTTTTGGATCACAAAGGGAATGTTATTGATGGGCAGGATAAAACATTTCTCATCCCTACTGGCGAAACATTGCCCTATGTACTGCAGGCTAGTTTTTGGTTGATGCGACTCGGCTATATGAATACGTTCTTTACTTATTCGCAGCAGATTAGTCCGGGGCGCAATGCTGAACATCCTGTGCAATCGGGTGGGGTTGTTGTCGGTGCTTTGGCGTGTAGCGGCGTGAGTGCACTCAGTGAATATCGGCAACTGTCTCGCCAAGGCGCAAAGGTACTAACCAATAGTGCTTCGTTATCATTCCTTGACCACAGTAGTGTGTACCATGTGTATGCTCGCAACATGGCCAGATTCCAAGCGGTATCGAATAATCGGCCATTTATTCAGGCTAGCCGGAGCGGCGAAAGCTATATTATGGATAATCAAGGTCGCATACTTCAGCTATGGACAGCAAACCAAACAAAGGTCATCGAACATGAGATCCGGTATTAGTTTGACTCTTAAGTTCCAGCGAATCATAGTTATGGTGGTGTTTGCAGTGTTCGGGGTTATTGTGTTGGCTTTTAGCAAAGCAAGCACTATAACTACGTCGACAGAAGCGGAAATGGGCGTATCATCGCCCGCAGCACAATTAAAAAACGACGCGTCGGCTTCTGCGGGCAGCTACAGTGTTTTCGGCGGTAAGGGAAGGTACATTCTGTATACATCAAATGCAAATAATCCCACCGCCCAAATATGGCGCATGAAGAGCGATGGGTCGGAAGCAACACAACTTACTAATGACGCAAACGCTGAGCATCATTGGGTTCGGCCAAGTCCTGACGGCAAGAGTATTTTGTTTTATAAACAAGACAAAGGCACTGGGGTGAATGACGGATCAACCAATAGATTATGGATTATGAACGCTGATGGTTCGAATCAGCATGAGGTCCTTGCGAGAGGCTCGTACGGCTGGAATATTATGGCTCACGCAGAGTGGTCGCCAGATTCGCAAAAATTTGTAATGGCTGCCGGTTCTCCTGGGGTGGGGACACAGATATTCACTATTAACGCTGACGGATCAGGCCCTACGCAGATTACTCAACTCAAAAGTATTGATGGTTCTTCGGAATTAGCAACCGCCACGGATCCTTCGTGGCCCAAGCAAGACACCATACTGTTCGTGCGTGCTTGGGGTTGCTTCTTTTTGTGTAGTCATCAGGATGTTGCCTCGATTAATATTAATACCGGAGTCGAGACACGGCTGACGAATGACGATCGACTAGATTGGGATCCATATTTATCTGCAGACGGCAGTAACTACCTGTGGCTAAAGTATGACTGTATCGGTTGCTCGGCGGATTTATATACGGCTAGTGGTTCTGGGCCATTCAATCCAAGGCCGTTGATTGCAGATGGCGGTACCAATGCTTCGGGTACTTTGTCGCATGATGGCAAATATGTAATTTTTCCTAAATTACAGTCATATGGTCTTACTGCCTGGTACAGTGTGTATCGTATTGCGATAGATGGCAGTGGTCTGACAAAAATCAGCAAAGACGCTGGCTATAGCCAAGAGGGCATGCCATCCTATTGGCCCTAAAAATTACTGCTGCTCTAGCCAAAGCGTAAAAAGTATGCTATATTAGATGTAATATTGTAAAAATATTTGAGTACTCGTGACTGACCGCTCAAAAAACTTGGACTCCCGCGAGGGAGTTTTCTTTTTACCCCTGTTATGATATACTCTTTTGGTTATCAAGGCCTCATCTTCTAACGGTTAGGAATCCGGGTTTTCATCCCGGCAATAGGGGTTCGATTCCCCTTGAGGTCACCATAACGGATTTTTCAAGTCCGGCAAGAGCAAATATCGGATTCACCCCTGAAAAAAGGGGTGTTTTTGTGTTTCCATAATCTAAATCTGAGTAGGTAGGTAACTGGTTGAACAAAGCACCGAATAACTGGGCTTTTTTGTGCGGATCGTCCTGCCTCAACAGGAGCGAATCAAGGTTTTCCAGGAAGTAGCGAACACGCGATAGTATTCTGTCTATGTTGATTGGTTTTTTGGCTTTCATTCGGCTTTTCTCCTTCTCTAACTTAGTTATCTTTTGATGGATCTGTTCTATCTCGTTTTCCAGGTACGTTATAGCTGTTGAATTAGATAACAGCATGATCTTGCTGAGCGCTGCCTCGGCCTCGCCCTGAAGGCTCTGAATACGCTTATTGATGGCTTGTTCATCGTCACCCGATAGCGCCTGACGTCGTACAAACTCTTGCTTGATTACCTCCATTAACGTGTCAACTTGATTTTGGTTTACTTTA
>CAYUBG010000055.1:4135-5536 GCA_964442995.1 uncultured Candidatus Saccharibacteria bacterium
TTAATACGACTAATGAACTCAGTAATCTTATGATCCATCTCATCTTTTGACACTCTAAAGTAGTGCCCTTTATTACTGCAGTGGTATGCGGGGTAGCGTTTGCCGTTCCGGCCACGACTAGCACTACCAAGTAACGAGCCGGAACACTCAGGGCACAGCACAAACTTCTTGTAGGGAAACTCCGGATTGTTGATATTCTTTTCAACCAAGTGCTTCTTGGGAGCTTGGCGCTGGACTTCGTATTCACCATCGGCTTCATTAAAGGCTATGTATTTTTTGCCGCGGTTTGCCCGGTTAAATAGATTAACTGTTATGAGTCCTTCAAAGGCACATTTCGTAGGTTGGTAATTAGTCCACTTTTCAACATTAATACCAGCATAAATTGTGCTGGAAATGATCTTTTGCATGCGTTTAACCGTTAATGGCTTACCACCCTTTTTGGACATCACTTTGCTCAGGTCGTCTTTGTTACGAATGTAATGGATGCGTGTCTGGTAATCCATGTCGTTAAGCTTTTCGACAATCTCAGGGTCGGTCAGCAGTCCTTCAGCGCGAAGCTCAAATATCTTGCGGATAAATACTGCTTCTTCCTCTCGAGGCTTTAGAATAGTGCGCTTACCCTGATTAGTATCGATTTTTTCACTTTGGTAGCCGAATGGTGGTTGGCGCATCCAGTAGCCGTTCTGAGTGTAGCGAATCTCAGCACCAATCATGCGACTCATAATGTCCCGTAACTCGTCTTTGGATCGTTCAGCCTCAAGGATCTCAGATTTCTTACTTGGGCTGTAAACGCTCCACTTGTATTCAAAGCCCAGGTGATCGAGCGTATTAACCTGCTGCGAGCTTATGACGCCGTAAATATCAACAAGCTGTACGGCACTCGATTCCAGCTGCGACTTGAGCATGTCATAGCTCAGTGAACCTCCACGGGTAAAACGATCAATCGACTTAATGATAAATAGGTCAACTTGGTTTTTTGGATTGGCACAGTAATCTACGGCTTCCTGCATAGGCTGTTGCTCCTTGCTGGCCGACTCCATAAAGACGAAGTACTTCTTTATAATAATGCCCTTATTCTCGGCAAACCGTTCAATCTGCTCTTTCTGAGCTTCAGGCGAGTCGCCCTCAGTACCTTGTTTGGTGGTCGAAACCCGGATGGCTGCAACGGCATTTTTGCCTATGAGGTCTGATTGCATGCCTCGACCTCCTTGCGCTGCAGCTCATCCTCCACTATTTCCAGTAGCAGAACAGCTATATATTCAAGTCGCTCAGTTTCGTCTGCCAGCATGATCTTTGGCAGTTTTTTGACATTCTTTGATCCGATTGGACGACTCATATTACCCTCGTGAGCTTACCTTATAAGGATAATTATAGTACACTAATAGGGATAGTTTCAAGTGA
>CAYUBG010000056.1:0-5343 GCA_964442995.1 uncultured Candidatus Saccharibacteria bacterium
TACCGTTGCCGGCACGACGGTTTTCAAGACCGTTTCCTTCAACCACTCGGACACCCTTCCGCAACAGGGGTGATTATACCAGTTGTAATCGCTTTCGAAAAGTATGTTATGCCTGGGCAAACACAATAGCGCTCACACGCCGCGCCCCAGCGCCTCGCAATACTCGAGCAGCCGTTTCGAGAGTAGCCCCTGTGGTGAGCACATCGTCTACGAGCAAAACGTGCTTGCCAGCAATTCGATGAGGGTGGGGCACAAAAAATGCGTCCTGCAGTTGAGCTAATCGCTCGGCCCGCTTTGTACCAACTTGGCGTGTCTGACCTCGCCTAGAAAGTGGTGTTAGTACTGGCAAGTATGCCTGCCTTGCAATGGCTGTTGTAATGAGTTCTGATTGATCATAGCCCCGCTGCCGTCGTCGTACAGTAGCGGTCGGAACTGGGACCAACACACAGTCAATAGCACCTGGTATCAGTTCGTGCATATTACCAGCAACTGTTTTGCCCCCGGCATATGCACGATTAAACTTGAGCATACCGACTAGGTCTTTTGCAACGCCCTCGTACCTAGTACGCACAAAGACAGCATACAAGGAGCTCTTTCTACGACAGCTGGAGCACGTTCTGAAGTTGGCAGAGATACCGTGGCATATATAGCAGCGCTCTGGAATGGATGGGAGCTTCAACTGCGCGCAGTTATCGCACAATATAGCCCCTTCCTGACCACAACCAAGGCAATCATGTGGGGCAATAACAGATAGAATAGATTCTAGTAATGGCATTGTTGTAATAGTAATGTTGTAAATAACCCGTGCTAAGTTGCCGGCCACCGTTAGTCACGTTATACTGTCAATAACATAAAAACGCAAGATCCAAATATCTAACGTACGTGGAGGGTAACAACTTATGGCGCGACGAAATCGCGAAGACGACTTATTGATGGAAGATGAGCTGACTGCTGCGTTTTTGGGTGAAGACGACACACCTATTGATGAGCCTGCTGCTACGCAAGCGGCGGCGACTCCAGCTGAGCCCGCAGATGAATGGGACGAAGAAGAAGCCGTGCCAGGACAGCTTGCTGTTGATGTTTACGAAACAAAAGAAAAGCTCGTGGTAAAAGCTAGAACCGCCGGCGTAAACAAACAAGAACTTGATGTTAGCATCGCAGATAATACACTCAGCATTCGTGGCACATTATCTGCAGGCAATGAAGATGATGTAGAGAATTACTTTGTACAAGAATGTTATTGGGGCGAATTCAGCCGCAGCATTACTTTGCCAGTACCTGTCAAGGAGGATGAGATTGAGGCTGTATTGAAGGACGGAGTCCTAACAATTAGCTTCACCAAACTCAAACAAGACGCGGTCAAGAAGATCCAGGTCCTCTAATTTACACCGAGCAACAGACATAATAACCACCCTAAAAAGGTGGTTATTATTCTATTAAACCCAATGCCTCTTTGACTACAAATTTAAAAGAGCACCACGAAGGTGCTCTTTTGTGGGGCAAAAACTTGCTTTAGCCCGTAGTGAACTTCTTGAGTACAAACTGCACAATGATTTGCGCTAACGCTACAACCACGAGACCAATCACTGCGTAGAGGACGGTGTTCTGGGCTGCGGACACCTTACCACTATCACCACCGGAGGTGATGTAGCGGATACCGCCGACGATAATCATGACTACAGAAATGATACCAACGATGGCTGAAAAGAGGTTTAGGCCTAGCTTCACTGTATCGTTTACCTTTGTTTCGGCTCCAGCATCTGGCGAGCAACCAGTACCTGTAACGTTCAAATCTGTACCACAGCTTAATGATCCTTGTAGGTCGTTTGTAGCTGCATGCGCAATAGCAGGAAGTGCCATTGGAGTAAATAGCGCTGCTGCCGCCAGGGCGGATACGATTATGTTCTTTATTTTCTTAATCACGAGTTTTACCTTTCTTTATTGGTTACCTGATTTATACCATAAACCGTAAACATGTTTCAAGCAGAAGGAGCGTCTATTTAGACACCTTCCTAAGCACGAGTTGAGCTATCACCTGGGCAAAAGCTGCTACAACCAAACCAATCGCAGCGTAGAGCACGGTGTTTTGCGCCGCGGCTGTTTTACCCGGATCGCCACCGGACAGAATGTATCTTAGTCCTCCGACCATAATCATAACCACCGCAATGAGACCAACAATGGCCGAGAATATATTCAAAGCAAGTTTTACCGTCGCGTTTGGGTCTTTTGTGCCGGACCCCAGGCTAGCGCAGGAGCTTGAACCATCGAGAGCAGCGCCCTGACAGGCAGCCTCTTTTGAACCATCAAATATACTTGCATGAACAGTAGGTGCTATAAACAAAAAAACGCCTGAAAATAATATGGCCAAAATAATATTCATCTTCTTCATGTATTCTCCTTATAGTTTCTTTAACACAAACGAGACTATAGCCTGTGCGCTGGCAACAACAACTAACCCTATAACAGCGTATAAAATACCGTTTCTTGCACTACCTACCGCAGAAGGATCAGACCCCCCAATAATAAGCCTGGTCGCATTAATTAACAACGCGACAATGGCCACAATCCCCACTATGGCTACAAATATCTGGATTCCCTTGGTTACTGCACCCTCAGGCCCTAGCAAGGGATTGCCTGATTTCCCTGAAGCCGCATCTTTACAGGTGGGCGAATCACTAGCTCCAGCCTGTTGACACACAGCAGTATCGCCATTATTTAAAACATCTACCGCGAATACAGATTGGGGGAATAAAGTTCCAGCAAATACCAGAAAACCTGCAAGCGTAGTAATACTAAGTATAGATAGCTTTTTCATAGTTTCTTTACCACAAACGACACAACTGCCTCCGCGCTAACCGCTACTAAAAGTCCGACTGCTGCAAATATTATTGTGTTTCTGGCTTTTGATAAACTTTGCGGATTTCCATTAGAGGTTATTAATCCTAGTCCACCGATAATCACGTAGACTACGGCGACCGCACCGAGAAGGCCAAAAACTATCTGGATTACTGTCTTCACGGGATCAGAGCTTCCAGCCGCCGCCTGGGGAAGAGGACTAAAATCCACCTTTTCTAATGCAATTGTAGTAATGTTTGAAATAAAGTTCATCAAAATTTCCCTGCTATAAACGATACCAATCCAGAGGCTGTGATTGCTATAGTTAAACCAATTAAGGAGTTAATTATGGTGTTTTTTGCTCTTTTTAATCCTTCTGATTCACCTTGACTAGTAATAAACAAGAAGCCGCCATACACAATAAACCCAATTGCGACTAGGCCTGCAACACGAAGCAAAATATCCACGACACCGAGCCCAATCAACCAGAATTGCGAAGGTCTTGCCACCAAATCCAGATCCAGTCCGCACTCTGCGTCAAGCGGAACATATTTATACCACGGCGGAATAATACCTAAGAGATCGCCTGTTTTTGCGCAGGCGGCGGCAAAATTTACATAGATCAAAGGGAGCATTATACGAGCCCTCCTGGTATAAGCCAGTTGAGTATTGCAAACAAGAATATATAAACGAGCAGTGCTAACAGTGCGTTTGATACACGACGACGAGCAGCAACAACTTTCTGGGCATCGCCTCCCGCTGCGGAATACTGTATTCCGCCGACAATGATCATAATGATTACGATCAACCCAACCCCTGCGGACAGAAATTTAATGACTGGATTTAAGAATTTTTTTACAAAATCACATTTGTTAGCATCTGCACAACTACTCAGGGCAGCCGAATCAGAACCGCTAGCCCCTGTTGAAGAAGAGCCCGAGCCGGAAGACCCACCCGAGCCGGAAGACCCACCCGAGCCGGAACTACTCCCGCTTGTTCCGGCTGCGGCATAAGGACACGAATTAATATCAAATCCTGGAGCAGGCGGACCCTGCTGGGTTGTTCCGGGGCATCCAATTGGGATGCTTGCACAAACTTGCAGGTTGGCCGCCGAGGGCGGTCCTTGTATGGTTGTTCCGGGGCATCCAATTGGGATAGGTGGCTTATCTGCGTATACCTTGTGACTGGTGAAGATGGTAAAAGTAGCAGCAACTACCAGAACCGCAAAAAACTTATTAAGAAAAGTCGTGCTTACATTTAGTTTCATTATTACTTTTATAGTACTATAGCTTCCTGTTCAAGAAAATGGCTCAGTATGTCATAGCCAAAATTCGTTATCTATATATAACGTTGTTGAAAACAAACGCTTAGACTATACTTTTTATGTGATTACTAAAGCTAAATGCCTGGCTCTTATTGGTATTTTTGTTGCTGTTCTTGGACTCCGCCTAGTAGCCTTGCCGGCTCGTGCAGATGCGATGCCTGCTATCAGCAATGCTACTACCGCCCCATTGAATACCTTTGCAGCTGACAACGACATCAAAGTACAATGCGAAACCTCATGGAATCCGCTTAGCTGGTTTATGTGTCCTCTAATATTCTTATTTCAAGAGGCGGTTAATCTGTTTGATAAACAAATTAACGACATGCTAGACATAAAAACCAATGACTACTTTGGTAGTTCCACAAAGGCCGGACAGGGATTCAAGCAAGTTTGGTCGAACATGCGAACTATTTCGCTGGCAATATTAGTAATTGCAGGCTTAATAATGATTATTAGTACTGCCATTGGTATTGGAGTGTTTGACGCCTATACCGTGAAAAAGATATTCCCTAGGCTGATGATAGCAATCATTGGAATATCCATTTCTTGGCCTTTAGTCATTTTTATAATTGAAGCATCTAATGCGCTAGGGCTTGGAGTACGCGGCATAATCCAAGCACCCTTCAAAGATGCTTTTGATTCTGCAGTTAAACTCGGGGGTGGACAGCAAACACTTGGCGTAGCCGCCATAGGGATAGCCGGCATGGCGTTTGGCACAATAGGCCTGCTAAGTATGGTGGCTACAGCTTTTTTGGCTGCACTTTTGGCATTTTTAGTATTGGTATTGCGCCAAATTGTGGTGATATTTTTAGCGATTATGGCGCCCGTAGCAATCGCCGCTTATGTACTGCCAAACACGCAAAAATACTCCAAGCTTTGGTGGGAAACCTTCTCTAAGTCGCTTCTTGCTTTTCCAATCATCTCAGGATTTATAGCAATAGGTCGCGTATTTTCGGTTGTAACCGTCAATATGTCTGGGGGTGATACAAATGCCGGTACGCTACGTGGGCTCATCGCCTTTATTGCGTATTTTGCACCGTACTTCATCATACCGAAGGCATTCTCTATGGCGGGCGGTGCATTGGGCAACCTGTCTGGCATGGTGAATGACCGCAGTAAGGGTGCGTTTGATAGACTTAGCAACTTCCGTGGTAACCGGGCTAAGGACAGGGTCAAGCGATTTC
>CAYUBG010000057.1:0-5341 GCA_964442995.1 uncultured Candidatus Saccharibacteria bacterium
CAAGTGGTAAGGCACCAGGTTTTGGTCCTGGCATTCGGGGGTTCGAATCCCTCCACCCTAGCCATTCTAAGAGTCAGGTCTTTGGCCTGGCTTTTTGAATTACTGAAAAGCTCCAATAGTATTCCAGCCACTAAATCGACTACTTTCTGGGAACGTGCTTGGAATTGGTTCCAGCGACGATGGCTTGGCTTGTGACGAACTGGGCCTAAAACAACTGCTACTGGTTGGATCAACGCAATTAAAGCTAGGGTTACCTTCTATGTTACCTTGCCATTGAGAAGGCATTTTGCCGCCGTTGACTATATCACTCAGACTAGAAAAATTATTTGCAGTATTATTCTGATCATAATAACTGTTCCAAGAGAAGTATTTTTTTGCACTCGAACTTGGGCTATAGACCATATTACCGTCAAATTCGACTTGATCCTGCGCTCGTCCAGTACCCCTGAGAACTATGCCATCTTTAGAATAAAATATGTTATTTATGAATGATACGTTCTTTGTGATAATTAAGGGGTTATCGGACGTGTGAACGGTCTTCATAGCATTGGTGTCATTACCTGCGTAGTAAAATGTATTGTGATAATAATGAATGTTCTCTGGGGGTGCAACGTGGTCGTTGTTCATTTTGATCGATTGCCCAGGTCCGCTAGTTGCTTCACCCAAAACGTCGAGAATGACACGATCAGCGATAAATAGGTTTTCGTACACATACGCAGGCCCCCCTCTCACGGGGGCGGGCGAGAATGCTTCACCAGTATCATACACAATATTGGCCTTAACGATTAGGTTTTTAAGGTAAGCTTCTGTCTCGATACCTACACCTGCAGCGTCATGAACAATATTGCCAGCAATGACTGAATTTTCATTGTAAAACTTATTAGGATTGTTGGGATCAAGTTGGTTATCAAATGTCTGGTAATAAATTGCTGCCCAGTATCCTGTTATAACATTTCCTTCTGTTATGACATTACTGATGTTTTTGGTGTTGGCCCGTACAATAATGGCCGCATTCTCCATGGATGCAGGATAGTTCTTTACGTCTGTAAACGTCCATGTTCGTGCGAATTTACCTTTGAGGATGTTATTTTTAAAGTTCAGGTAGGATGAATCATACACAATTATGCCGTAAGTACCGCCCGTAATCTCGGTGCCCCTAATACTTATATTATTACTGTTTCTTATTTGGATATTGTTGTTACCGTAAGATATTTTTAACTTTGAACTGCTTATTCCTTGAATGAGAATATTACTTGCGCCATTAACATCTATCGTTGGCCAAGACCCTCCAATATATAGCGGCGCTTTGGGTGGTTGATTATCATCTGTAGCTACATATACTTCAGAAAACCCTGTAAACAGTTGGTGTTCTATGCGCACCCCAGGGAGATTATTCTTTGTCTGACGATTCAATAGTCCAAGGAGAGAGTTGTATGACCACCACTGATCACCGTTACCTGCGTAAATTGTACTTGCCTCGCCAGTATTATGGTCAACCCTACCAAGATTAGATTTGAAGATACCCGGCTGGACATATTCCCAATTACTCACACCATTTATAAACTCCGGTATTGCCCCAACCACCTCTACGTCACCATTACCAAAGGGTTCTATGATTAGATTATTTTTTTGAATTCGAAATGTCTCGGTATATTTGCCGGCCATGATACGAATGCGAGTATAGTCAGTCGCCAGTTGTACCGCTTTTGAGATAGTTCTAACTGCAGCAGTCTGCGAGACCCCGCTATTAGTGTCGCTCCCCGTAGTGCTCACAAATATATCGCGGTAAGGATGCTGTCCGAACTTCACAGCATTACCTCCGGAAGCACTTGCATCGGCAAAACCCGCAGCAGATCCCGAAACCACGCCATCTTCCGCTTCTATCCCGGGTGGTGAGCTGCTCGCGTATGAAATTATCAGGAAAACTAATCCAATGACAACAAAAGCCACGATAATTATTGGTGAACGAAAACGCTGTAGCTTGGACTTGAATGTCATATACATGGTGGTGAGTACTCTGTATATAATAGCAGGCCACTGGTTATGGTTACAGATCCTCATGTCTTGGCGTAGAATAAGCATATGCAGATTACTGGGCTAAGCCTCCGAGAAGTTCGTTCTATACGCAAACAGACTGGCTGGAACACGTTAACAAACATTTCGAAAAACAATCATGGTACTACCGTTTTGCTTTCACGTTTTTCAAATCCATTAGTAATAGTACTGCTAGTCGCTGCAGTACTATCGTTATTCTTTGGTGATAAGGCCAGCTTCTTTATTATCACGACAATTGTTTTTTTAAGTATCTTACTCGATTACGTTAGTTCGTTTCGTTCTGAAAAAGCAGCAGAAAGCTTAAAGAAAAAAGTTCAAGTTCACGTAACAGTAATACGAGACAGCCAGGAACGTCGCATATCCGCTAATGAGCTAGTCCCAGGCGATGTTGTAGTGCTAGCGGCAGGCAAGTTAGTGCCGGCAGACGGGAAAATCATAGATAGTCATGATCTTTTTGCCAATGAAGCAGCCCTAACGGGAGAATCATTTCCTCAGGCAAAACCGAGAGATGCACAACTGTATATGGGTAGCGGTGTAATTAGTGGGACCGGAGTTATGGTTGTCACCGCGACTGGCACAAACACAAAATTTGCAAATATTACCAAAGCACTTCAGGCAACCACCAGGCCTACAGAATTCCAGAAAGAAATTAAAGACTTCAGCTTTCTGATCATCAAAGTAACGCTTGTGCTAGTTTGTTTTGTTTTGGCAGTGAATATAGCTTTTCATCGCAATGTACTAGAATCGATTCTATTTAGCCTGGCGCTTGCAGTTGGTCTGACGCCCGAGCTCCTACCGCTCATCATTACCTTAAACCTCACAAAAGGTTCGCTCAAGATGGCGCACGAAGGTGTAATAGTAAAACAATTATCGGCCGTACAGAACTTTGGTAGCATGGACGTACTTTGTACTGATAAAACCGGTACTCTCACCGAAGATCAGATTGCGTTGGTTAAATATGTTGACGGCGAAGGCAAAGGATCTGCTTCTGTTCTGCAACTTGGCTATTTAGTTAGTATATTCTCTACCGCCTTCAAGAACCCACTAGACAAAGCCGTTGAAGCTTTTAAACAAGTCGATGCGGCAGATTATCAGAAAATCGATGAAATTCCATTTGATTTTGAACGTAAACGCGAAGCTGTTGTCGTACATCATGCAAAAAAGCAGCAGCGATATCTTATCACCAAAGGAGCACCAGAAGAGATAATGCGTATTTGTGCATCATACCAAAACCACAAAACGATACTAACTCATTCTATACGCTCCAAGATAAACGAGACATATAAACAACTAAGTAAAGATGGTTTTCGAGTACTTGCAGTTGCAAGCAGATCAATTCATGTCGAGAAAAGATATGAACCACAAGATGAGTCAGAAATGGTTTTTCAGGGATTTTTGGCTTTTCTGGACCCTGCTCGTGAGTCAGCCCACGACACGCTCTCACGAATGAACTCCCTTGGCATTGCTATCAAAATAATCACCGGCGATAACGCATTAGTGAGTGAAAAAATAGCAAGTGATATTGGCCTACCGGTGCAAGGAATACTGGAGGGTGAAGACATTCTGCATACAGACGCGAAGCAACTAGCAAAGCAGGTAGAAAAAACAACCATATTCGCGCGTGTAACACCCGAACAAAAGATGGCTATCATTACTGCATTACAAAAAAACGGCCACGTAGTTGGCTATATGGGCGACGGTATAAACGACGCGCCAAGTCTTCGTGCAGCAGATGTTGGTGTATCGGTTAATAATGCCGTTGATGTCGCAAAGGATGCAGCAGATTTTATTTTGTTACGAAAAGACCTGCACGAACTGACAAACGGAGTAGTAGAAGGAAGACGCACGTTTGCAAACACCATGAAATACTTGCGAATGAGCCTAAGTAGCAACTTTGGTAACATGTTTTCGATGGCAGGAGCGTCTCTGTTTTTACCGTTCCTACCGATGAAGGCGACACAGATCCTACTGAATAACCTGCTATATGACTCATCCCAACTAAGTATCCCGCTGGATACCGTGGACGAGAGCGAAATTCGCCAACCTCATAAACTAGGTATCACAGATATTAAAAAATTCATGCTTTCTTTTGGCCTATTGAGCTCACTATTTGACTTTGTAACATTTGGCGTTCTTTTACTAGCCTTTCATGCTAACGAATCAATATTTCAGTCGGGCTGGTTTATTGAATCTATGCTGACCCAAGTTCTTGTAATATTTGTTATCCGAACCAAAAAAATACCATTCAAGCAAAGCAAACCTGCTACTGTAGTCGTTTTAAGCACTTTGCTCATTTTATGTTTGGCGACATTGGCGGTTGCGTGGCCTTTACTACGAAACATATTCCACTTCGGTTCTCTGAACATTTGGCAAATCACATCCGTGGCGCTTATCGTAAGTGCATACCTAATTTCTGCCGAGTTCGTGAAGTTACGAGTTTACGGTGTAGCTGAAAAACGACGTCATCAGTCAACCTAGGGCTGGTATACTTTGAACTATAAAGGAGATAGTATGAATTTATTTGCGCACCATTCGATATTGCATTCATTAACCAGCATTACAGCCTATAGCTTGATATTAGGAACAGTATGTCTGGGGATTATTATTTATGTAGTAACCAGCAAGGAGCAAGACAAATGAACGTAACGCTGCAAGCCGAAAATGCCCGAATTACCAAGAAAGCCTCAGCAAAGGTTGCTGGGCCCGACGTAGAGGGCAAGTTAGTATTAACCGAATACGACGTTGATGGCTGGAAGTACGTACACCTATCATTAACAGTAGACGGGAAAGTAGATGTCTTGAAACCCGGCAAACATGCCGTGCATATACACGAGAAGGGTGCTTGTGATTGCGATGGATTCAAATGCGCGGGTGGGCATTTTGACCCCGGACCCAGCGGGAACACCGACCCAGATGCCAATCATGGCTATCATGCTGGTGACCTTCCAAGTATTACCATAGACCAAACTGGTCATGGAGAGCTACAAGCCATAACAACAAGAATAACTCTGAGTGATGGACCGGTTTCGGTATTAGGCAAAGATTCCGCGCCCGACGGCACATCTATCATGATTCACGACAATCCAGACCCGCACACGCCCGGAGATTCAGGCTCAGGACACAGTGGTGGACCCCGTTTGGCATGCGGCACAATTATAGAAGATTAGTGCGATTGACACAGGGGCGAACGGCGTGCTTGAATAGCAGTAACGCTTATGACTGATAAAAAACTATTACACAATGGCCTGCGACCAGGAACCTCTCGTATAGCACGCTGGCATCTCAT
>CAYUBG010000058.1:0-5169 GCA_964442995.1 uncultured Candidatus Saccharibacteria bacterium
TGTATATTCCACCTTTGATCTTGATCGTTTCTCTATTATTTATAATTAAGTGTATATGGCCTTTTGAATGGATGAGACCCAAGAGTTCATCAACGATAAAAGAATACGAATATGAGGGATCGGATTCTAAACGAGCCACAAAAGAATTAGTCACGCGAACTTTGCGATATTTATCGGTACTAATAGTCTGACGCAATTCTGGAGATTGTACGTGTCCATCAAGAATCGTAAATGTTAGCTGACCATTTTTTTCTACTATATTCGTGGCATGAATAGCTGAACGGTACGCGCCCGTATCTACCTTTGCAGGAATATGTATTAAGTCATACTGCGGAATGCTTATTAGCTCATTCCGCCCAACAACGGTTTTATGAAAGTAATTCTTGATATGCATAGATAGCTCATGTATACACTAGTTATAGTATTTCTAAAAGCTTTTTTACTGTTGCTTTTAAAGTCGGTAAATAATACTATATTTTTGTATGAATGTCAATGCTCCCATCATTATCGTCGGCCGCGGCTTCAAAAGTCTTATTTCCTATCTCGAAAATCAAGAACTGCCTTATGTCGTCCTTCAGGATATTCGTGGTTTAAACAAGTCAACAAAGCCAAAACCTCATTATGTGGCTTGTGACTTTAGCTCAAAACAGAGTGTCATTGCAGTGGCGGAATCGTTGCCAACGCCGTCTGCAATGATTTGCGTATACGAAAATTATATAGTTCCTACTGCTTGGTTGAGCGAGCACTTCGACCTACCAGGCCTAAGTGAGTCGACTGCCAAAGCCTGCACAGACAAGCAGCTGATGCGAGAAAAGTTCGCCCTAGCTCCTGAGCAAATTAGCCCAGCATTCAGAGTAGTCACCAACGAGCAAGATTTAAAGGAATTCGCTGAGCAGCACGATTTTCCACTAATTTTAAAGCCGGCAAATCTATCAAAAAGCATGTTAGTCCATAAGTGCCACACCAAGAAAGAGCTCTTGGCCGCTTATGAAAAAACTATGCAAGCAATCCCAGTAGTGTACGCTAAATATGCGCCCAATGCAGAACCCAAAATACTTGTCGAAGAGTTCATGAGCGGATCGATTCATTCAGTTGATGCATTCGTTGATAAGAATGGAAAAGTTCACACACTTGATGCGATTGTTGATTATAAAACTGGCTACGACGTGGGCTATGATGATAACTTTCATTACAGCCGCTCTCTGCCGAGTAAACTAAGCAGCGACCAGCAATCTCAGCTGCGACATGTTGCCGAACTTGGGTGCAAAGCCCTGGGCATCACATCGTCACCTGCCCATATAGAGATAATAATGACCGATAGTGGACCCCGGATCGTGGAAATTGGGGCTCGCAACGGTGGCTATCGAGAACGTATGCATATGACTGCAAATGGGATTGACATCACGGCAAACGCCCTAGCTCTAGCCCTTGATCAGCCTCTGCATGTCACAGCAAAAAGACATGACGCAATGGAAGTGCTGGAACTCTTCCCCAAAATAAATGGGCATTTTGTGCGTATTGCCAACGAGGCTAAGTTACGACAACTACCATCGTTGAACTATTTATCTATAAAAGCAAAGCCAGGCCAGTTTATTGGTTCATCTTCTGCAGGACATAAAGCTGTTGCAGTTATTTTTTTGCACCACGAAGATCCTGATATCGTTGCTTCTGACTTGCACTATATCAATCACTACGTCGCAGTCGAGACGGATGGTGCAATTACTGCCTAGGCGCCGTTCTTGACTCGCAAGAATGCAAACACAATAATTCCGATAACAATCAACAGAATAAATACCATGAGCGGTATAAGACCCTGCTGATCATTACGCAAGTTTTTCATTAACTGTATTTTACACTAAAGCACAAGCAACATAAATATTTGACAATACTACAGTAAATTGCTATAATAACCATGTAATTTAAATGTCAGCAATGATATGTACCCTGCAATGATGGTCGCTTGGGGTGCATGGAGCTAGTAGCGAACCCACGGCATTGAGCAACACAATCTCAACTCCTTGGTTTGTTACATCAAGGAGATTATTTATGCAACAACGACGATTAAACACGCAGTGGGAAGATAATAGATTTGATTCACCGGAAGCAGCCATAGATGCAGTACTGAACAAAACCTATAGTGGTCCACAAAGCCCCGATTTCACGATTCTAGGCAACGGCGACTTTTGCGTAAGCCTTGCGCTTCCTTTTGTTAAAGAGGTGGGTGCTGAGCAGCATGACCTAGATTTTTCGGTTAATGTATTTACTAGTTTGGCACGTTTTTTACACCGTAAAGCAGAGCTAAGAACCGCTCAAGTAACTGGATTTGTCGGCCAATACAGGGAGCCCACAGAACCAGGTGATAAACCAAAAATAGATATAGCAACAGGCATAATACCCAGTCGCCCAGACGATTTCGGTCGGATGATAATTGCAACCATGCAAGATTATGCTGAATGCGAATCGGCTGTTGCCGTCAATGCGCGCAATTGGTCTATGATAGGCGACGCTAGCTATGAGCAGCTTCGCACTGGCATAACGGTAGTCAAGTTTTCCGATAACTAGTCTATCTGAACAGTCCTTGCTTACCAGAACTACTAAATTGCTCTAGTAAACTTTGTTGCTTTTTTGATAATTTGGTCGGAGTATCGACAATAATAGTTACAATATGAGCACCACGAGAACTGCCCTTTAGGTGCGGCACGCCGTGGCCCGATAGTTTAAAATCAGTGCCACTCTGAGTGCCTGCCGGGATCTTCATTCGGACCGGACCATCAACAGTGTCTACTTCTATTTCTGTTCCCAGTGCCGCATCGACCATGCTTACATGTTCTTCACTCAACACCAGGTCGCCCTCACGAGTGAATCTCTTATGCGGCTTTACCCGAATATTCACGTACAGATCGCCCTTAGGTCCGTGAGCAATTGCCTCACCCCGTTCGCGCAAACGAATCGTCGCACCATCATCTACGCCAGCCGGGACTTTCAGGCCAATCTCTTGCGATTTTGCCTGCGTGCCCTTGCCATGACAAACTGTACAGACCTTCTCGGGCACCTTGCCTCGCCCCTTACATGTTGGGCAAGCGCTAGCCTGCTGAATATTGCCAAAGATCGTTTGCGTTACGCTTACCACCTGACCACTACCTTTACAGGTGCTGCACGTTATTAGTTCGTGCCCAGGCTCTACGGTCGTACCCTTACAGTGATCGCAATTATCTTGCAGATTGACCCGCACATCTATCTGCGTGCCAAAAACGGCTTGTTCGAAAGTTAAGTCTATATGTGTTTCGACGTCACGGCCCCGACTCTGTCTTGCAGATGATCGTCCACCCATGCCACCGCCAAAAAAACTACTAAAAATATCCCCGAGACCTAGATCACCAAAGTCAAAGTTCACATTCTGGCCCTGACCACCAAAGCCGGCAAACGGGTTCCCACCATCACTAGCTGCACTCGTGCCAACACCAGCGTGCCCAAACTGATCGTAGCGCTGTCGCTTACGATCGTCCTTGAGTACTTCGTAGGCCTCGTTGACTTCCTTAAACTTCGCTTCGTCACCACCCTGTTTGTCTGGATGGGACTCTATGGCTTTCCGACGAAAGGCTTTTTTGATTTCATCAGCACTGGCATTCTTGCCAACACCGAGTACTTCGTAATAATCACGTTTGCTCATCGCAAATATTTTAGCACTTTCGGTGCGAGAGTGCTAGAACCAGACTGATTCAAAGTAAGTACGAAAGGCAAAGAAAATGAGCGTAAACACGAATAGATAACAAAGAAGCAGGAACCCCCAGTGGTTTCTAAGCCCCCAGTCACGAAACGCAGTGAGTCTGTTGCCAATCTTCAGACGCCCTGTCTTGGTCATCCACAGGAACCCATACCAGTTCAAGCCAATAGACACCGCCCAAGCCACCATACAATAGATACATAACGCTTTTAGCTCATAGAAGGCCTCGCTCATGAGCCATGCAATGAACCCAAGTCCGAAAAGATGCCCCACTATATAGAGCCGCCAGTACCACTTGGCCTTAGCATCAGCAATGGCGCCGGCTAGCATCCCCATCGCTACGCAGAACAATGTACTAAAAGAAAATAATCCAATTATTGGGTTGGGGAATCCAAAGACGCTTGCTTCGTCCGATGTTATGATTGGCCCACAACTCAGAAGTGGGTTAATGCTGCAGCTCAGACGGTGACTAGGATTTTTAATGATTGCAATTTTTTCCACTATAAGAACGAATGATGCAATAAATCCTATGAGCGCCAGTACAGCCAGTATGCGCGGATACCACTTTTGAATGTTGATTCCCTCAGAAGAATTGCTTTTTGCCTTTGCTGTCTTTGACGTTTGCTGTTTAGATGCCATGCCTCCATTGTAAACCGCAATGCGCAGTAATAATAGTGGATCGAGCCTTAAACCTCATCTTCTAATTGTTGCGGGGGCCAACTTTGGGCCCAGGCATCGTATTGCTGAGTAGAAGAGTATAGTTCTTCCCAATCACCTATACTCATGGCAACACATCTGCTGCTGAGCTCATCCGGCTCATCAAAAATTACTGCTTCAGCATATTCGGCGTAGTCTTGGGTTATTTCTAAGATTTTTTTACCATAATCCTTGCCAGTTATCTGTACTGAATATTCATCTCCTACTTGGTTTACCTGAACCACCCCGGTGCTCGCAACCCACTCAACATATCTTATCGTTGCTTCCCAATCAGGGTCCCATGATGCCGGGAATTGCATCATAAACTCATAAAAAGAGATTGCATATGCCTGAACCATTGCCTTGTGCCTTTGTTCTGGCGATTGTGGCTCACGTTCCATGATGCCAAAAAGTATACCCCTGGCGTGCATGTATTGCCAGGGGTATAAATTTTGAACAATTTAATCTGTTATTTTTCTTTTTTATCTTCGTCGACGACTTCACCTTCTACGGGCTCGTCTTTGGCTGCTTTTTTATCTTCTGAACCTTCGGCTGACGCATCATCTTTGGCAGCTTCCTCGTACATTTTGGCACCGATTGGCATGATCGCATCAGTCAAGTCTTTGGCTGCTTTTTCAATTGCTTCTTTGTCAGCTTTTTCGTCGGCTGCAACTTTTTTGGCCTCTTCTACGGCCTCTTCGATCTTTTTTTCATCTTCTTCACTAATCTTGTCTTTTTTTTCCGATTTT
>CAYUBG010000059.1:0-1099 GCA_964442995.1 uncultured Candidatus Saccharibacteria bacterium
GAATACGCAAGCCGACTACCAGTTATACCCCGAGAGTTTCATATTATAGAAAGCAACAAGCCCCAGCTGGCGTCCCGCTATATACGGCATAGTCTTGCAGCAGGCAATGGTTCTCCAGATATCTTGCCCAGCGTCCATGCCTATGCCAAGCAACACTGGTTGTATGATGACGTTACGACGGCACGGCGCGAAGCTTAGGTATCTGCTTCAGCGATTTGATAATGACTGTGTAGGTATGCCTGATGTTTTTCGCGGAACTTTTTGAATTCGGTTTTCTTGAAGCCACTTTTCTTGATAAATGCACCAATCTTTTCACTACCCAGATAATGAGGCATCATTACGTAGCTTACGCCCATGGCATATAGTTCATCGGCTTCTTGCACGTTTTCGGCATGACAAACAATCATGATGTTAGGGTTATGTTCTAGCAGCAGTCGTACTAAGAACGTTGTACTGGCAAAGTCGGTAATAGTAGAAACGGCCAACTTTACCTTTTCTAACCCAATCTCGTCGAGCAGTTCTATGTCGTTGATGTCACCATACAAATAGTGCATTTTTTGCTGCTCTAGGTGATCGATTACTTCGGGATCATAATCTACTACAACAAAACGTTTTGCTAGTTGCTGGAATACTTTAATAAACTCATGCCCACCCTTGCGATAGCCAAAGAGCACCATATCGTAACGGTGCCTGCCGTCCTGCTCGTAGTGGGTCTTGCGGCGCTCAAACAGGCTTAGGTGGCCCTCGAATGCGTCAAAAATCTTGTCTGCATAGATGATTAGATAGGCAGACACGGTTATAGATATTAGTGCCACGATGGTTATGACGCTCACAAGGTCGTTGCCTACCAAGCGAATCTTGTTACCCAAAATGACAAATACCAACGAGAACTCACTAACCTGAGCAGTAGCGAGCGCCGCCTTAAAGCTGGTGCGCTTGGTATAACCGAGCAAACCCATAATAGCCAACACAATAAGCGGCTTGATAACAATCGTGATAAAACACCCCATTATGACCAGTGGTAAGATCAGCCCAATGTTGTCGAAGTTTAGTCGAGTGCCCAACGTGATGAAGAAGACGACAATAAAGAAGTCTCGAA
>CAYUBG010000059.1:1109-5091 GCA_964442995.1 uncultured Candidatus Saccharibacteria bacterium
GACGGGCACTTATTTCTTGAGCGAAAGGTAGGCCCGCCAACGAAACACCAGACAATAATGCACCGATTTCCAGGCTAAAGCCAGCGTGCTCGAACAGGGCTGCAAAACCAAAGCCCCAGCCCAAAGCAAACAGAAACAAAAACTCCTGGCTACCGGCAATTAGTCGATGGAAGCGAGGCAATATAAACGTGCCGATCAGGAGTAATGGCACGGCTATAATGCCACCTTTTACCCCGAGGCTCACAAAAGTTTCAAGCGACAATCCGTCGCCAGCTTTGGCAGTGATAAAGAGTAACGCAATGGCAGCTGCGATATCCTGCACCAGCAAAATACCCGTCAAAACCTTTCCGTACAGTCGCGACTGCTCTTTTTTGTCGCTAAGCAGCTTGAGGATAATAATTGTGCTACTAAAGGCTAAGCCAACCCCCAAAAAAGCCGCCTCTGTTTTTGTAAGGCCCAACACAATACCGCAAATGTAGCCTATGCCGCTTGTGAACAGAACCTGCAAAATACCCGCCGCTGTGGCAACTCGTCCACCCTCGCGTATCACTTGCGGGTTAAGACCTAGCCCAATAATAAACAACAGTAGTGCAATGCCAATGCTGCTGAAAACCTGAATAGTTTCTGGAGATTGAATAAGGTGTAAGACCGAAGGGCCTACGATAATACCTGTAATAATGTGCCCAATAATCAGCGGCTGTTTGAGCAGGCGCATCACAAAAGCGATGCTGGCCGCTAGCGCAATGACAAGGCTTAGTTCGGCAAAAATACTATCATGCATAGGCTTGCCTAATTACTCTTGACCGACATGCCAAGCAACACGGCACCGATAAAGATAAACGCCGCTCCAAATCCTACCAAAAACAGCTCCAAGCTACCTTGGTTTTGGAGTGATCCGAGCCCTACTCCAGCCATACCGGCAAACAACAATGCTGCAGCAGCTGTTATGGTGCCTGAATCTTGCTGTATGGCTTTTTTTGCTTTTTTAGATGGTTTTGATTTTGCCATGTACAGATACCCTTTCGTTGACATGTTTTATTGTAGTATACAAATATATTGTGCTTGACACAATGCTAATGCTTGTGGCAAAATGACTTCATTCTTTGCAAAAGACGTGTGTCTGTTTGCCAGAGAAAAACAAAAATTTACAAATTGGCAGCAACAAATTGTGAGACGCTTTGTTGGCGTGCCGTAAACCGTGAGAGGTAAGGAGTTATGAGTATTAAAATAAAAACAATAAGTAGGGGCTATAAAGTGGAAGTCAAAGTAAAGCGACCCGCCTGGGCACAATACTTGCAGTACTAAAGTCCGTTGTTTCTATGCTAAAGCGGCCCTATGTAAGGGCCGCGTTTTTGTTTTTGGCCGTGTCTCCTTTTGCTGGTCGGCGTATACTAGTAATAGAGGAGGAATTATGAAAAAAGAATTCACAACAGATGAGGCTCGAGCACTCGGCGAGCAAGTAGGCATCGATTTTACCAAGGTAGATATCGAGCAATTCCGCATGGGTTTGGTAGTGGAACTGGAGCACGGAGCCGACGACCCGGAGACAAACGTCACAAATAGTGATCCTATCATTACGGCAAAAATTGCCTGGGCGCATCTCAAAGAAATCTCCGATTACTACACTCGGCTGGCCAAGATGGAAGCCGAAGCAGGCTCTTAAGCGAATTTGAAGAATAGTAACGCTGCTATTGTCAGCGTCCAAAGTATCCAGAAGAACGTGTCTGCACCATTGCTAAAGCTTTGTTTCAGGGCTTTTTTGTATCGAGAAGCTAAAGGCAGATCATCCGCATTAATACGTAGCCAAGCCCAGTTGAGGGCAATGACTGCTGCGTAACAAAAGATGCAGAATATACATAGTGCATGAATGACATACGCACTTTCCAGCAAATACCAGGCGCCGAATCCTAGAAAGGATACAGAAAAGAAGTGCAAGACCAATCGTAATTTTCGGTTGAGTGTACTACCTGTAAGGCCCGCCAATCCTGCGCCAAGCAACACAGCAAAGAACACAATGCACATCAGGGAGTTCGGAAAACCAAACACACGTGACTGCCATGCGCCAAAAACACTATTGCAGCTAAAAACGCTGTTTATATCGCATACCAACGGTGCTTTGGGGTTAGAGCCCCAGTCAATTCGTTCGATGGTTTGTATAAACGAAGCCAGCATGCCCACGCTCGCTGCTCCAACTAACGTTGCCCACAAGTTCCTGACAGATGTTTTGCTTGGTGTTTTCATGCTCTCATAGTAGCACGAAGGAGCTAACGGTAGCGGACGCTAGCGAGACGGGCGTATACTAGTAGTAGGTAAAACAGGAGGTTACGATGAGTAAATCAAAAGACAATCCAGGCGGCTTATTTATTCCCGGCGGCCTTCTTACGGGTATGGGGGTTGGGTTCGTCGTACATAATATTCCTGCAGGTATGTTTATTGGCCTTGGTCTGGGCTTTATTATGTTTGCCACTAGCCTGTTTGTAAGGCCTGGAGGTAAAGATGAGTAAACATACAGAAGAATTCAAGGTGAATGGTGAGGACCTACTCAAGAAGGTCAAGGCACTTATTGCCGAGGGCAACATTCGCCGAATCACGATTCGTAATAAAGAAGGCAAGAATCTTGTAGAGTTGCCGTTGACGGTTGGGGTGGTCGGCGCAGTGCTTGCACCACCCTTGGCAGCTGTTGGCGCTATAGCGGCGCTCGTGACCGAGTGCACTATTTTGGTTGAACGCGAAGAAAAGTAGGTCGATGACTAGTTGTTGTTGGCGTCTTTGATTGCTTGGTCAATTAGTTTGCTAAATCCATCTAGGTCGCGAGGTGTGTCTTCGATCTTCTTGCCTTGTAAAAAGAAGGTTGGCGTACCGGTAATGTTGAGTTTTTGGCCTTCATTGTAGTCGGCATTGATAACATCGTTCACTTCATTACTGGCGTAATCTTTTTTGTAAGTTTCAATGTTCAGACCCAATTGTGCCGCATAACCCTCGAATACCGAACTAGCGTTGCCAGTAGTTTCCCAACTTTTTTGCTGCTCGTATAGTAAATCGTGCATTTCCCAATATTTGCCTTGCTTGTCAGCGGCTTCTGCAGCTCGGGCGGCGGCACGGGCATTTTGGTGAAGCGAGGTAAGTGGAAAGTTGCGGAACTGAAATACAATGTCGTTTTTGTATTTCTCTATTACTTGTTTGATCACAGGATGGTAGGCGCCACAGGCGGGACATTGGAAATCACCGTATTCGGTAAGGTTCACTTTTTTGGCATTGCCACCGATTACATGGTTGCTGAGTGATGCAGTACTATTGTTGCCAGTAGTTTTGGTGGTTGATTTGTCTTTGGTGAACCAAAACACTCCACCCAGTACCACCACTATCGCCGCCAAAATCATCGCAAATCGTTTGTCCATCTGTTCTCCTTATTGTAATTCTACTCTACCATATCTTTGGCACAGCAACCTGAACTAGAGCTGAGGAACCCAATCCTGTACTATAAGTAGTATGTTGAACATACTCTTTGTGTTGCTGTTGGCCGCGATAACATTAGTGGCGATTAGCTTACAAAAAACCTATAGCCATATTCCTCTCAAAGAACTCAAACGACGTGCCGCTAAAGGTGATGAAGTAGCCGTGTTGCTACATCGGGCAGCATCATTTGGGGTGAGTCTGTCTGTGTTGCTCTGGCTGTGTATTGGCTTGAGTGCTGGTGGATTCTTTGTGCTTATTGCTAAAGACCTGCCCAGTTGGCTGGCGATGTGTGGTGCGGTTGCCTTAGTGTGGCTTGGCTTCGCATGGCTGCCTACCGCTCGTGTAACGAACCTATCCCAGAAACTGGCCGTTACTCTTACGCCGCCTATCGCGTGGCTGTTAAGCCGAATTGCTCCGCTCATAGATCGTTCGCTGGCATTTGCCAAAACCGGTGGACGAATCACCGTGCACACTGGCCTGTATCAGAAGGATGACTTGTTAGAACTGCTTAGTAATCAAGATAATC
>CAYUBG010000060.1:0-5024 GCA_964442995.1 uncultured Candidatus Saccharibacteria bacterium
CTCAGTAATCATAGCAAACAGGGGTGAGTGTGTCAATGCTGCATGTGACACAAAACGAATGTTATACTTATGGTTAGAATTATGGACGACCAGCAGCCAATAGTGAAGATCCAGGGCGATCGCCTGAAGCCAGCCAATAAGGTGCTGATCGCAGGTGTAGTTACCTCGGTGCTTGCAATAATTGTGCAGTTTTGGTTTGGGCCCGCACAGTACCTGCTGTATATCTCGTTGCCTGTCGCTATGACTGCGTTGATGTACGAAGGCTATGTACGATACAAAATGCAGTTGGCTAAAGAAGAGCGAGCACCAGATTGGAACAAAGTGCGCATTCAAAAGGAAGTCCCAATGGAGCTGGGCAAGGATGATGATAAGAAACCCCCAAGTGTGCAGATGCCAGGTATATAAAAACCTCCCAGCAAAGGGAGGTTTTTACTAGTCAGCGGGTAAAAAATTACCAGCTACTTTGACGGAATGAACCACCGCCATTGTTACCACCGAAGTCGCGACGTGGTCGTTCTTCGCGTGGACGAGCTTCGTTAACCGTAATGGTACGGCCACTTAGCTCTGAGTTGTGAAGAGCCTTCTCGGCTGCTTTGCCTTCTTCGTCGTTCTCGAACTCGACAAAACCAAAGCCTTTGCTTCGGCCAGTGTCGCGATCTTTGATAACAGTTGCGCTAGCAACAGTACCGTGAGCGGCGAACAATTCTTGCAATTCTTCGTCAGTGGTTGCGAAAGGCAAGCCACCTACAAATAGTTTGTACATGTAATATTCCTCATGTTAATCGCAGTCGACCTTTTCTTCTTTCTCTTATCGAACTGCGATTACCGAAGGGAACCTAGGATCTGATTGAGCTAAGAACATATATCTGCATGCGTATTTAAGCACAAAAACCGATAAATACAAATATCTACCGAGCAATATACTTGACAAATCATAAAGCTTATGTATAATGATAATTAGTTTTGATTGATCAGCAAAACAAAAATAACTAATAAAAATAAGCGAATAGGATTACACAACATCATGAAAACTCCACTAAAACTAGCGTACGAACTACTACCAAGTAGCGACACTAGAATAAGCGAATACGACGATTTACTCGCCTAAAAACATTAATCATATAAATAAAAGAGCCCAATCACGAGAGGGCTCTTTTAATTTGTCGAATACTATTACATTGTTCGCTCGGGATGAACAAAGAAGGTATGACGTGAGAAATTTGCTGGAGGCCGCAATGGAACATCGAATACAGGCGCCACCACATATTCAACAGAAACAACATCTTTGAGCGGTAGGGGTGCTACCGTTCTGTTGAGTGTGGCTCGCAGGTGCTCTAGGCCTTCAGGGTGATTACGGCTGTATCTAAATGTTTCTGCGCCGACGGTTAGTTCGGATGCATCTGCCGCAGATGCCAAGTCTACATATTGCTGTATCGCTTCAGCCTTAAATATTGCCAGTGCTGCAAGCGGGTTTTCTAGCGTCAAATCGTCGACATCAACACCAAAATCAGTTACTGAAGCGCTACTTAACTCGGCGTGCCGGTCGGCCGTTATGCCGACGCCAACACAGTTCCACCCAACAACCGGTTCCGGCCTTCTTAGGATTATTTTTCGTCTAAACATAGGTTTCAAATATGGTAGCGGCGACAAGACTTGAACTTGTGACCCCAGGCTTATGAGTCCTGTGCTCTAACCAGCTGAGCTACGCCGCCCCAATGTATGGATCAACACAATCAAATTTGTTGAACAGAGTGACTATAGCATATTTACATCTGTTAATCTAGCCTAAGCTGCCTCTAGGTTATGCAATTTCGGCAGACTGAAAAAACGCGCTATACTGGTTATGTATGAAATTTATAAAACCATTTTTCTCTCGAGCCGTGTATACGGCAAGCACAGTGGTATTGCTTGCTTTTATGCTCGTGCCGTTAATCAACACAAGCAAAGCATCGGCAGCTACCCTCCAAATCGTGAGCCCAGCTAATGGTCAGGAATATAGCGGTAACACATTTACGATCAGCGGTACTGCAACGCCAAATGCCGCCATTTTGCTCAGCAAAGCAGGTGTTACAATCAAGCAAACGCGTGCAGATGGGTCGGGAAATTGGTCGGCTACACTCAGTAATCTACCGGACGGGAATAACCCCATTAGTGTTAAGGCCATTACTAATTCGGGGTATGCCTACTTTAATACTGTTAATAACGACTTCACTAGTGTGAAGACAAACCAGTTACGGCTTAGTGACAACATAGTCAACCCAACTGCCCCATACCCCGTACAACAAAATACCGTCTGGCTAGGACTGTTACCTTCTGTAAATAACGATAAATTAATGCAATTTGGATCAGCATTGGGTTCCAAACCGGCTGTCTTTGATGCCGTAAACCCTGCGGCGGTTACAGAAGCTACTAACTATCCCGATAACGCCAATGCCAACACAGGAACTTTTAATGCCGACTCTACAAAATACTACTCGCCAAACATGCAGCTACCCAGCATATCTGTCGTAGATCCAGCGACAAACGCTTGGGTAAAAGACATTACGCTGCCCGGTAATCCGGTTACTGCTTGGCTGGGTCCTAATGGTTATATTTATGTACTTAAAGGAACGTCTGGAGAAGCTGGCATTTGGATTATTGATCCTGCAACGGATACAATTCGCGAGACGGTTAACTTAGATTGTGGGAACGATAGAATTGCCCCAACCGTAATATTCTCGGTCGACAAGGATTACCCATACTATTACGCAACATGTTTTGGCAGCAACCCCGGGAAAATTATTAAACTAAAACTAAGTGATAATTCTGTTGTCTGGTCATCGCCAACTGATATAGGCTATTCGAATGGTATTTTGAATGGTGATAATTCTAAGTTGTATCTAGCTAGTACTGCGGCGCAAGGCTGGGGTGATACGCCCAATAAGGCCTCCGACAAAATATATGTCCATAGCGCCGATAGCGGGTCGCTCGAGACTTCGGTTCAGATGACCGAGGGTGTCGTGGGTATCGCTCAGTCGCCAGACCTGCAGCATATATATGCAGCCACTCCTGGGAAGAGTATTCCACTTACTGGCAATGGCTTTGATATATTGGATATGCTTACAAACACCAAAACACACATTACTACTGAGGAGCCGTTGGCATTCGTTACTACGCAACCACGTATTGCAGAACTAGCCGTTGGTAATGTTACGGTAGTTTTGGGTGTAAAAACGGCGGGTTCATTAGCAAACACTGGTGCCTTAGCAGTCTCTTCTACGTTACTGGCAGGAATCATAATTAGTGCACTCGCATACACATACTGGGATTATCGCCGCCACAAACAGCCTCTTGTAGAGGTAGACCCAGACGCAAAGCATACATATACCTATCTACATCATGTTCGGGTTGTAACTATTCCGCTACTCAAATATCGTGTGAATGTTTCGTTTGCACGTACAACTGGCTCTGATTCGATCCACCGATTCTAGCGATAGAAGAATTTGTAGATATTTGATAGAATGACTGTCTTATGGCGTATCTACCAAACCCTGATGAACGATTCGAAAATGCCTTTATTGATAAACTATATCCGCAAGAAGTGTTACCGCTTGAAGAAATACAAAAGGAACCCGCAGGCTCGCTATTCTGGGTAAACAGTCGTGGGTTGGAGCGTGTATTCGCGTACCAGGGCGGCAATGCATTCATTGGGCTTGAACTGAACTATGATGTAAACACTAAGCGGCATAGTATGCGCTTTAGTCGTGGTGAGTACACAGAGGCGCACTCTACCTCGCTAGCCAATGATGTATCTCCGGTGATAAAGGTGGGCGTCTTGCCAGACGATCTTTCGCCTGCAATCATCAACCAAGAGTTGATGATTGCTCTTATGCAAGCGAATGTAGACTTTTGGGATGAGTTTATTGATTGGTGCAAACAAGGGATGGTAAAGAAAGTTTTTGGCGACACAGAATCATATGCAGAAAAAATACAGCTAGCTATGGAGGAACGTGTCATGTATGCAAAGGCTCTAGAAGGAATGCAGACGAGTGATTTGCAGTATCAAAATGGATCGGTTTGGTTAGATTGATGAACCTGGCAGATTTTGATTACGACTTACCAGAAAAACTGATTGCTTTGCATCCTCCAGCCGAGAGAGGGACATCAAAATTACTGGTGTTAGATAAAACTACCGGAACTATACAGGACAAAAAGTATGCACAGCTTGATACACTTTTGCAAAAAGGCGACGTACTTGTGATCAATAACACACGGGTGTTGCCGGCTCGTTTGCTGGCACAGAACCACGCCGGCGCAGTGCGCGAGCTTTTGCTTTTAGAAAAGCATGGTAGAGTAACCGATCACCATTCTTCGCTGGTTATGTATCGCCGCAAAATTGTTGAGGGACAAATATTGCGCGTAGGTAATGCCAGGCTAGTCGTAGATCAGGTGTACAGCAACGGGACTGCAAAAATATCAAGCGATCAAGATCTATGGGAGCTTGCGGAGCAAGTTGGCCATGTGCCACTACCACCATATATGCATCGTGATGATTCACCGGACGATCGCGCGCGGTACCAGACTGTTTTTGCAAAAGAAAAGGGTAGTGTGGCTGCGCCAACAGCGAGCCTCAATCTAACCGACGCACTGCTACAACGGCTTGCGGAAAAGGGCGTGGAAGTCGTAGAAATTACCTTGCATGTTGGTATTGGTACCTTTATGCCTATACGGGTTGATGACGTTACGAAGCACAAAATGCACCAGGAATATTTCGAGATTCCAGCCAATACTGCACGGCAGATTACCGCCGCAAAGAGCCAGGGTCGTCGTGTTGTTGCGGTTGGTACGACCGTTACTCGAACGCTAGAGTATGCGGCCAAAGTGCTGCAAGAAGGCAGTGGCGATATCGCTGGAGAGGCCGACATATTCATCTACCCTGGATACGGTTTTAAAGTGGTTGATGCAATGGTGACCAACTTTCATGCGCCTCATTCTACTGTGTTGATGATGGCAGCAGCGTTCGCTGGTTGGGATAAATTACGCAC
>CAYUBG010000061.1:0-776 GCA_964442995.1 uncultured Candidatus Saccharibacteria bacterium
AAGAAAAAATAAGCTGAAATAATGGTTACTATTCCGAGTTCCGCAGCGATCAAACGAAGGCTCTGGCTTCCCATAAGAACAAGCGCGCATCGCACAAATACCGCAGTCAATCCCGTGAGTGTTCCCGTGGCTCTGTACCTGTGTGCGGCATCTTTTGCGATCAATTCATGATTGATCGACATTGCCACAAAAACTAGTCCTGTTAACGCTGCCGATCCGCCACCGACCATGAGAAAAAAATTCCCCCAAGAGGCTTGATTATATATTTCTGCAATATTATTCATACAGTTAACTTCTCCTAATATTTAGATTTAAAAGGCCCTAAAAAGAGCCTTTTAAAAACACTTGACTACCTATTTTATAGAAATAGGCGTTTTAGCCTTCCGGTCACAGTATGGTAACTATCACGGGTTGGCCGATAAGCTTCTCCTCCGTTTTGGCGGTCTGAATTTTGCTCAACCGGTTTTTCTACGGGATCGTTCTTTTTATCTTCTCCGCTCTGATCATCAGAGCCATTACTTATAAGTACACGTTTTTTTGAAATTGTTGCTAAAGACATAATAGTCTTCCTTTCCATTTTTACTACTTGTTTTGAGTAACAGTAGCTTTGTCGTTAACCTCCATATCTTTGACAAATTGTTGAGAATACTTACTCGTTACTTATAAGTATGCGCCTGCAAGCAATAATAACCTAATCGGTTTACTAAGATAGTCCTCAAATAATCAGTGGCTGATGCTATGCTACTATAACGAAAACATCAGCTGTAAGATGAAGT
>CAYUBG010000061.1:786-4668 GCA_964442995.1 uncultured Candidatus Saccharibacteria bacterium
ATAGTCATCGCGCTTGATTTAAAAACACCCCATATTCTGGGGTGTTTTATTTGGCAATTATCAAGGAAGATTAGTCGGAAAGTCGTTGCCTGCCTTGATTCGCGCATTGTTTTGCTAGATCACGAGCACCAGACAAATCCATAACGGCCTCGGCGTAAGTCACCTCAAGTTCGATAACTCTATCCTGGTCCCCTTCTAGTGGCAGATAAACCGCACCATCCAGATTTATAGAGTAATCGGCTGTGTCCAAAACTTCTTCAATGCAGATACCGCACTTGTTACAAGCAAGTTTGCTAGCAACTGAAGTAGCCCTGATGTATACAGATGTCTCGCCTGTTGGTACATGCATGCCTTCGCCATCAGCAGAAACGGTCTTGCCAAAAGCAGATGTATCATACTCCGTTTCGATCGCTTCGAACTTTTCGCCCACTAAAGCCACATCAACCACAAGGCCGCAACCATCTGCACCGTCTACAAGAACTTCTTTTGGTTTATAAAATCCCATTTCTATACACTCCTAGATAAAATCACAAAAGTATATGATAGCACATTATTATATAATAATCAATAGCATTTAGCGTGATTGGTCTCTGTTGTACACTGAGCTTATGCTTGCAAAATGGTATGTAGTTCGATATACATTTACTACCAAACAAAGGAGTCTCAAAAAATTATGATTATGAAATCACCTGAACACCGAGGAATTTTGCGACCAATCCTCGCAGCAACAGCACTTATGATAGGGGCCCTTGGCCTTGCAGGTTGTAGTGGTAGCGAAAATGACGCCGCTTCTCAACATGACAAGCAATCAGCATGTATGAAAAATGGCCTTGAAGGACGATCTCTAAGCCAGGTTCTAGCAGTACCGGGTGAAGATTTCAAACTAAAAGCAACATATAGCACTAAATACGACGTAGATTCATGGAAAATTACAGATACTAAAACATTAGATATTCAACTGGAAATTGAACCAGATAAACCCACAGACGAAACCCCTGCCGACGAACCAATAGTATTAATTGAGAATCTTCATGCAGATGCGACAGTAAAATCACACCGCTCAGCAACCAATGGCATGCCTGCAGATAGCTTCGACGATCACTTACACGCTGGTGATCAACCAGGTTTCTTAATTTCTACCGAACATCCCTATCGTGAACAATTTGTTATAGGCGGTTTTTCCGAGACATTAACTTCTGCCTGGGGCAGCTACGTTAATGGCTATGGTTCCTGGGAAGAGGAAGAAAAGCGCCTTACAGAAAAAAATCTTCGCGACAATGGAGCCTACGGCGAAGAGCTATCGATAGTTACTGATGTGTTAGTACGTCGACCAAGCGAAGAATATTTTCATAAGGGCGTCGTCAGCGATAGTTTTATCGTCCCGCTTGCTGGCCAGAAGTGCTAGATTCAAATAGTAAGATTTTAGCCAAGCATAAAATCAGTGCACATTTTGGTTTCTACGACGTTATTCATTAGTACAGCACCGCATACAAACGCATGACTTAAGCGCTCGGCTTCTTCGGTACTATAACCTCGCTCTATGTAAGTGCCTATGAGTTGTTGTAGTACCCCCTCTGATCCAGCCATAATTTCTGGATCTGTAGCAACTAAACCTTCGAGGTCACCAACCGCCCCGGCAGCCATACCCACCAACTCCCAATCAATCACTGATTCGCCTGTTGTTTGATCTGTTGTCATAGCCAAAGACTATACACTATAGTGCAAATCACCCAAACCATAAGCTCTCTAAAGTAAAAAACAGCCAATCTGTTAAAGGTATTGCTTAATCTTCTTTTTTATGTTAATATATTCGTTTGCAATGAGTGGCGTACCCGTACAACCAGTAAAATCAATCGAAGAACTCGCAGCCGAATACCGGGCCCTAGTGGAGGCAATGCGCGATATTGCTCCACATATAGTAGAAAGACTCGGAGATGTTGCTCTAATACAACCCGAAGTCCTTGATACGGTAGTAGCCTCTACTAAAACCGTGGAAGAAATTGGCTCGAAGATCATGGTGGCCGCTAACGTAGCAACAGCGTATGTAGATACAGAAGCAACACCTACTACAGAAACAGAGACAGCTCAACCAACTGCTCCGCAGGTTATCGAACAAGGTGGCCTTATCGCTGAAGCACAAGCTGAAGAACAAGATGTTTTTGATCGTGAATCGTTACTACAATATCTATCCGAAAAAACCGGTGTTGTTCCAATTTGGCAAATTATTCGTGAACACTTTGGTGTATCGCGCCTAGAGCGTGGTGCGTTTGACGACTTCGTAAGGGAGCTAAACTATCTCGGCGAGCAAGGCGTGCTTATGCACAAAGGCAACCGTTATGGCGCCGCAAACAATGCTCCGGTTGCACCGGCAGAGACAATCACACCACCAGCCATCCAAGAAGACACCGTCACTACTGGTGAAGTAGAACAACTGCCAGATATGGTTGAGCTGGATGATTTGGAGCAAGAGATTTTGCAATTTGCCCAATTTAACGACTTCTTCCGCATTGAAGAGCTACACAGAGGCGTAGCGTCATTAGGAGCAATGTCAAAAGAAGAATACGATGCTTTTAAAGCGACATTTACAAAAATTAGAGAACGAATTTGCAGCTATCTTGAACAAACGACTGGCGAATCTTTTGTATGGGCCACAAAAAGTCGTAACCGCGGTAAGCGCTACCAACTTGTGAATGCAAGTACAGTGGCTGACCTACCAGAGGATGTAACCGTAGAGTTAATACACTCCAGCGAAAAGCCTCGTAAACAAAATGATTTGACAAGCAAGACCTCTGGGCAAACAGAAGCCCCGACCGCCCCAAAACAACAAAAGTCAGCACCAGCTCCGCCGACAAAAGAGCGGTTTTATGATCGTTTGGCAGCTCAACAAACAGAAGCCCCAGTACCGCAAGATACAGGTCAAGAAACTTCAGGTGAATTATCCGCTCGTGAGTACTTGCGCGCCGCTCGATTTGTTGGCAATGTATTGTCTTACTTAACAGTTATCGAAACACAAACCGATAGCAACGAAGGTATGAAGTGGACAAAGATGGCTGAGCAGATTAGTCAGCAACTAGACATACCTATGGAAGAAGCAAAGGATGTCATCCGCGATCTAGAGAGTGCGAGCTTACTACATCACGTTGGTAATCATCGTGGAACACGTAAACTAACAACAAGTACTGAGGCACGAGATAAGTATCAGGCGCAACGTCGTGAACACCCAGAAAGTTGTGCAGAAAAACGAGAGATAGACGAACAGGCTCGGATTAAGGAGCTTCGTACAATATATGGCTCGAGAATTCTTGATTTCCTCAGTACACTGCGCAAGCACCAGACCGAGTTCAAAACAGCAATCGCCGCTGCGGTTGGTGATGGTCTTGAAGTAGAAGACGTAAACGCAATATGTAACTTGCTTGCATCGGAGGGTCTCGTAGAACCTAAGGCGCCAAAGGGTCGCGGCACAGGCCGTACCCGCAAAGGCAAAACTTGGAGCATTACTGGACGGGGTCGTAATGCAATTTCACAGGATGGTCGGCTAACCAATGCTGAACGAAGCCAACTAGCCAGAACATATCGTTCTTAGAAACTAACTGTGCACTAGACGTAACGCCTGCCTGCCAACTGCCTGGACTGGCATTGGAGGATGCAACAGATGCACTGGCGCAAAATAGTCTTCGTGAAACCGACTGGCAAAAGTAGATGGCGCAGGTGGCAGTGGCTCGCGTGGCTCGCGATCACCAGAGCTGCCGTCGTCGAACAGGTCATCAACGCTAACAACTGTATCAAGAAACCCAGAAAAGTTGCGCACTCGTTGCTCGTTTTCGTTCGAAAGTGGTTGTTGTAAGTGTTCCATAACCTCAGTCTATTGCTATACTAGTAGAC
>CAYUBG010000062.1:0-4380 GCA_964442995.1 uncultured Candidatus Saccharibacteria bacterium
CGTGTCAAACTAAACCCATTTAGACACATGTATGTCGGGTTTACGCTCTTACTTAAAACGAATGTTTTAGCTGTGCTTGGGCTGGCAGCGATTGGTTTTGTCGTAGGCTTAATAGGCCAAGTCGTATGGGTAATTACTCTTTCAAAATTAATAGGAGGGATGATTAGTGGCGGGTCTTTAGGATCTTCCATAGCCAAAATAATTGGCCTGTCGTTTGTTATGCTGCTAGTAATAGTTCTGGTTTACTCTGTTGTAGCCAGCGCAATGGTGAGAGCCATAATTAAAGGGGCTCGCCAACAAAAAGAATCACTAGTAAATGCCTTTAAGGTTGCCATCAGTCGGTTGGGTCTTGCTATCAGAACCAATCTAATGATTTTTGGGATCATCCTGGCATTTTATTTGCCGTCGTTTCTAGCAGCAGTCATCCTCAAAAACATAATGTTGATGGCCTTATTATCGCTTGTAGCCATAGTGTGCGTGATTGTATTCATGTTTAGGGTATTCTTTTCCGCATACGTAATTGTTGATGATCCTACACAACCCACTGCCAGGGCAGTAATTAAGCGTAGTCGTGAACTGGTAAAACGATCAACCGGCGCGATTATTATGTATATGATATCTCTATTTCTTCTGGCAATTGTAGGCGTTATGTTATCAGGCGGTATGTCTGGCACTAGCACTTCCAATTCATCATACACAGGCACCTGCTCATCAATTACGCAAAATTCGAGCAGTGCTTTTGATAGCACTAACGATACCAATACTTATGTCCAATACTCTAATCCAGCATGTGACTTTGGTGCATCCAACAAACCCGCCTCCACTAGTGTTAATAAGGGAGCTCTGTCTATTGCAATAATCCTTTCGCTTCTTGTATTTACAGTAATACAACTGATCGTTGGTTCGGGCATGGCCCATATATATGATGAGGCAATACTTGCACTAGATGGCAGAATGCCATCAGAACCAACCACTCCAATAGCTAACAGTGGGGGTGTTCCAGTTCCTAGTACCCAAAGCCCTGTTCCTCCAGCACCCACTGCATCCACCACGGACCCAATCAACAACATGCAGCCAGTCGAAAACGTACCCGTACCCCCAGCACAACCGATAGCACCTACCAACCCAGTCCCGCCACAACCAACAAACGAAAACCAAACATAGACCACCCAAACGCCCACATACAACTAGTAAAATATATAGAGCAAGCGGCCTAGGTATTTACTGGTTTTATATAGTAGCTATATTTGTTATAATCACCTCTGTTAAATACCTTTGCGGGTGTCGTACAACGGCTAGTATATGAGTTTTCCAAACTCAGGACGGGGGTTCGATTCCCCCCACCCGCACCAACCACTTACGATTCTCACGTTATTTTGTTGTAACGCCAAGTACCACTGTATTGTTGTCGCCACCGAATATTTTAGTCTCTTTTTTGCCAGATAGGCCATAGTTAACCAATATAAAGTCGCTGGCGTCTTTGCCGTACCACGTCAGTAATTGGTCTTTGCCCACATAGCCAACACCCAAAATTGACTGACCAGCAGTGTACAAAATACTTTGCGAACCACCATCTACTCCATACAAGCTTGTGCCCTCGGTATAGTACGCTTTGGTGCTACCGGCATTAAAGCCTGCATTAAATTGGCGCATCTTTTCGGTACCATTGGCGTTTTTCTCGTTTTTTGTGCCGACCGTAGCAACTGTGGTAGTTTTGTTTGTAGTATAGTCCAGGACCTTAATTTTGTACGGTGCTGCGCTGTAATATTCTACTGGCCCATCCACCTTTATTGCAGGATCATAGGTTGATTCAACATAAATCAACTTAGTCATGTCATCGGATATACTCTGAGCAAAACCAAGTGTCTTGATATCGCCGCCGGGTATTAGATCGCTAGCAGTCTTTGCCTTGAGATCGCGCATTTTGTAAGCCGACCGGCTACCGTCACAACCATAGCAGCCCTCGGCGTAGGCCATTTTTTGTTTTGCACTACTCCAGCCAATAACATATATTGCGTATTTATCTGCATCGAACAGGTCTTTTTTATCTTTACCCTGCAAATCCACGCTAAACACCCCACCCTTCACATTAGACCCAAAGTTGGGCACCATGCCAACAGCAAGCCGATCTCCCTCGGCAGATAGCTTTATGCTCGTTATTGCGCCTCCACCGGTTGTTTCGTAGATCTTAGTGTAAGTTTTGCCAGCGTCTGAACTGACATACACTACACTATCACTCGCAAATGCCACGCTGCTACGCTGAGCATCGTGATAAGCGATGCTAAAATCTTTTGGTAGTTTGGTTACTTCGGTTCGATCACCCCCCGCCGCTGGTCGATAATATACCGTGTATGGCACAGTGTTCGAATCTCGGTATGCATATGCCACAGTGTTTGGCGACAGGTCGAGCACAACAGATGGCTGAGTGGTAGCTGGGCTTGCTGCTTTATCTGCTGAAGAAGCGGCTGGGCTGTTCTTTTTAGCAAAAATTTGCTTCTTAACTACCAAGTACCACCCCCCGGTTCCGATTGCCCCCAATAGCACCAAAACTGCAATAACAATTAGGGGCTTCTTAGAGCGATGCTTTTTGGGCTTTTTTGATTCCTCCTCAAAAAATGGCTCCTCAAGATCTTTGGTAGCATCCTGCAAAATATCGTCTTCTTTTGAATATGTCGGTAGCAATGGCTCATCATTCTCGAGCTCGTCCGCAAGTTCTCCGATGGTTTTATCTGATTGCTTTGTAGTTTTTTTAGAGGTTGTGGCCGGTTTTGCCGTGCCGCGCCGAACAGGGATATTGGTCATTTTGCTTATCCTTTATAAAGGTAGTATGCCCGCTCGCGTAAATTTATGCAACATTACAGGGGTATTACGCTATAATATAGCCCTGGTACGCCCCGATAGCTCAATTGGATAGAGCAAGTGGGTTCTAACCATTAGGTTGGGGGTTCGAGTCCCTCTCGGGGTACCACAAGCAAAAGTGCTATACTAGCAAAATGCTATTTATTATTCTTGCGATGCTGTCTTATACTGTTGCGCTACTCTTTATTACTGCTGCGGATAGAAATCTAAACGTCAAAATCGCAACGGCAATCATCAATGGCTTATCCGCCCTGGTGCCGCTCATTATTGCCATCCCAATGATCTCGCGTAAGCAGATATCCTCGCAGCGATTCGGCATCACAATGGCCGTACTGGGCGGCTTATTTATTGCCTTGTTTGGTTTGGCGCTGGGAAAAAGCTTTTCATTCAACAAAGTAGGTGTCGTAACACCTGTTGTTTTTGGCGGAGCAATCGTGCTGTCAACATTATTGAGCGCACTAATCTTCAAAGAAAAGCTGTACAGAATCGAAACTGCTGGCCTGCTAGTAATGACTGTCGGTATTTGTATTGTTATCTACTCACGCATAGTTGCAAAATAATTACGCAGCTTGCTGATGCTCTATCGCAGTATCTAGACTACCCTGCATTGCTGGACGCAGCTGTACAACGACCTGATCCGGTGAATCGAACTTACCCTCTAACGGCTCGCCTAAATGTATTGTTGGGTGGAAGTAATTAAATGCAGTTGCAACGGGTTTGCGTAATTTCTTGGGCAGTACAAATGAATCTGGCTGTCTTTCATCGTACACGTAGCCAATTGGGAGAATAAGCAAATCAACATCTGTTTGAGCACGACAAACAATCTCGCCAATACCACGCTGGATTTTTTGCACAACATGGGGCTGCTCTTTATTACGCGTCCCCTCCCAAAAACCTGCCATATGTTGCCCCCCAAGGATGCGTGCGACGGATACGTCAAATAGTAGCTCGGCAGCTTGCGCACGACGAGCGTCGTCTGCCTCAGGAAAATCTTTGCCCCTATAGGCGGGGATTGCCCCTAACTGCTCTATCGCCCAACGCTGCCATTTTGCTTCGTTAAATAGTTCTGTCTTCGATGGAATAAACGTCTTACCAATCATGGGCCGCAGACAATCGAGCTGTCCCGGCAAGCCCGCCAATATAAATTGATCGAACGCTGACTGATGGTTAGCGGCAAAAATTACCTGCGCACCATCATTTAGGCGATCTTGAATATAATCTTCGGCTCCTGGCGACCAAAAAGAAATCTGGGAATCGTCAATTGTCTTGCCAAGTAGCCAATGTGCGGTTTTAACGAACGGCAAATTGACCTGGTTATCCCGATAGTAGTCATAAACGGCTGGAATGTTATCGATGGTTACTTCGGGCTTCATTGACAAGGAGTATATCAAATATCCATATTCTAGACACAAGAACAATAGCTTCATTTGGAAATACCGTATAGATACGCTATAATGACCCCTGTTTTGGCGGATGTAGCTCAGTTGGTTAGAGCGTCTGTTTGTGGCACAGAAGGCCGTG
>CAYUBG010000063.1:0-3988 GCA_964442995.1 uncultured Candidatus Saccharibacteria bacterium
CTGCCCACGCACAGCCACCACTAAGCCCATATGCTCTAGCAAAAACTGCACTCCTGGCCAGGTATGCATATGCTCTAATACGTCCGATCCAATCAGCAACAATAGCTCGTCCTCTGGGAACAATTGCTTTAGCCTAGGGATTGTAGTATTGGCAGAGAAGTACTTATCGGGCAGGTCAAGTAAATCCAATCTGTGGTGCAAACGCACCGACAGGCGGACCATGGCCAATCGATGTGCAGCGTGAGTAATACCAGGTTTGCGCCTAGGTTTGGCCTCAGGCGCAAAATATACCCGATCAATACGGGCTGCATCTACAGCTTCCAGCGCAAAAGCCAGGTGACCTTTGTGGATCGGGTCAAAGCTACCACTGTAAATACCAATTCTAGCCATCTTGCGGCAAGCCTTCGCAGCATTTGGTCGGCATCTTGCAGCTGGGACATACAAAATGCCCATGTACTGGCTCGATGGGGTAGTATCCACAACTATCGCAAAAAAGTTCTGGCGATCGTTCGTCTACCAGTGATTGGTACTGTTCGTCATTTGTGTCCATTATTTTATTTTACCTGATAATTTGCTATCGCAGCCTTTACAAATGCCGCAGGGGCCACACATCTTTTTGTCTTCGTCTTTATGTTTTGGCGGGGCCTGACATACCACACAGTACATCTCTTTATCGAAGTCATACTTTTCTTCGGATTGTTCGGACTCACCAAATATATCGTCAAACACAGCGCTCGGGTCTTTTGTGAGTAACGATTCGGCTTTGCTGCCAATTGCACCTCCACAACCGACAAGCACCTCGCCCCGTGCTTGCAAGCGGGCAAAGGCAACCTGTACTTCGTTGTGTATCATTGCCTCGTTATAATACCCGTCCACATCTGTTGCGACTCTACCGGCACTAGTAGATGCATCGATACGACTTTTTACGGCCGCCCAAACACCATAGGTTAGTTCTTTTTTTGCAAGTTCTTGCTCATATCGTGTTAGCTCGGTGTTTTCAGCAATTGCCACGATACCATCAAGTAGATAATCAACAAGGTCTTGTTGCTGGCGCAAAAGCTGCCATGCATCATCACACCGTTCTGTGCCAACCTGCTTGCCCGCATAATGTCGCTCACCACTTTGCAACTGCATAACTTTATCATATGCTTGCCGCATATCGTCTATGGTCGCCAGGGGATTACGTTCCGCCAAAAGCAACGCTGCCCGATAGCCTTGCGGATTGTTGGCATCAACTGACTGGCTATCGAGCCGCACACTACCGTCTGCCAGTTTCGTAGCTTGGTACAAAAAGCCCATTTTGCGCTGTGGTTGAAATCCTAAATGCCGCAAAAAATCAGCTCCATATTGTTGTAATTCTGCTTCAGGGAAGGGCGAGTGCCAACTCAGCCGCTCACCTGGCTGCAGGCTTTGCATACGGTACCCTACTGCTAAATCTTCTGCCGCACGTTCCGCCAAAAACGATGTTCTGGAATCTTGCAAAGCCTCCTGCTCTGCTACCGCCAGTCCAGTCATAAGCATGCCGGTGTATGGTCGCCAATCGCCGCTATCAAAATACGATAGTTGGCCATTTACTTCTTTTAGTGTAAAAGACGTTTTGAGCGGACGGTCAATGCCTTCGGCGATGTACGTAAGCTCTTCATCAATGACGCGCTGCATGGTTTCTGGTCTGATGGTATTTTGAGTGAGCAAATCGAACTGCAGCATATCCACACTAGCCAATGGATCAAAACTGCGTAATTCCCCTCTTCTCTGCTCTACTAGTTCGGCTGCAACGGCCATAAAACATCCTCTGTGTCTTTTTGAACAGAGGGGCGAAAATATGCACGCTTCTGCTCGGAAGACTTATTAGTTGCTGTATTCGGACTCGCTTGCTTCCTGCAAGATCACCGTAGCGGCACTGTCCTGGATTCACACCAGACTTCCCAGCAATAGTTTGTTAAGTGCTAGTAGTATGCCACTAATCCGCTTTTGGCAAAAGCCTAATTACGATGTAGAATTGTCACCATGTCAACTACCGCCGCGTTCACTCCAGAGCAAATACAGCACTACTACGAAGTCATGCCCGATTTGGCCGCAGCACATGCAACAGAAGGACCTTTTAGCCTTCTCGATACCGATCCGTTGGAGTTCCCGGCTCAAGACCCAGCAATCAATTACCTAGAAGCCGAGCGTGTACACAAAGCTCGAAAAAGCCTCAGCGAACTAGCTTTGATGGCTAGTTTTCTTGTGCCTAATACAGAAGAATTGATCGAAGAAGCCACCGAAACACTAGAACCCCTTATTGACGACATTAGTTCACAGAAATTTGATCATGGAAAAAACGTCTTATTTGTAGGCAACCACCCCAGCGTCGATAGCATTATTCATCCAGAACTTATTCTGGCCAGTGCTGCCCGAAATCTATGCCGAGCCAATGATGACCCCCAGAAGCGAACCATAATTGTTGCTAAGCAACTAGCTTGGTATGGCTATGCTGGAGTCCCTGGGCTAGAGCTTGTTCGGCATTTTTCTAAAATAGCCATGACGGCACCGGGCACTATCGGCGGAAAGAAACTAGATGCTGCAGTACGCGAATATATAAACGCCGATTCAGTAGGCCATCTTGAGGATGATCTAGCCATTGGTGAGCAAGAAGTGACATTTGCTTTTGGTGGTCAAACCGACCGAGTACTCAACAAGCCGTTTGGTGGCAGAAGAAAGCAATTCAGAGTGCAGTATAGCGCTAGCCCAGGCACCAAAGACCTTTTGGCCCGCCCTGATGTGGTGGTCGTCCCGTTTGCAACCTACCAAGACTCGGCCTCCATGCATATGAAAATCGCCTTGGCTGAACCTCGCCCAGTCACCGATACAGACGAAGCCGAAGATATCGGCTACGAGATCGCCGCCTTAGCCGAACAAATTTCTGGCATGCGCACTGTACAAGTGCCAAACAAGCTGGAATTCGCGCATATGGTTGAGGCAAAAGACTTTAACGCTATGTTTGATGTTTATCGCAAAAATCGAGACAAACAAAAACCACACCACGAAAACCCAAGACGAACGGTATACGGGCTTGGGCTCGCTAGCGACTAGTAGCGAGGGAAGCCAAGATAATGAGTCCTAACACGATTCGGTAGTAGGCAAACGGCTTAAAGTTGTTTTTACTCACATAGTGCAAAAGCCATCCGACAACAAAAAACGCCACTATGAATGTGGTGATTGCCCCAACGACGATTGCCAAAGGGCCACCGCTAATAGTAGCTAAATCATTTCGTCCTTTTACTAGCTTATAGCCACCCGCCAACACTAAAATTGGCAAACTAAGATAAAACGAAAATGCTGTGGCTGTCACCCTATCTAGCCCACTCAGTAAACCACCCATAATCGTTGCGCCTGATCGTGACACCCCAGGTATGAGCGACAGCACCTGATAGCAACCCACCTGCAGTGCTTGGCGAGGCGTGAGGTCATCGAACTTTGGCTCTTTGCCAGAGCGTTTTACGATGTGATATGACTCGATCAGCCATATGGCAATACCACCCAGTATTAAGGCGACTGCCACCACACCAAGCGTGGCAAAAGTGCTCAATTTCTTGTCTAGCACCAAGCCAGCCAGCCCAGCCGGAATAGTTGCTAAAATCCAATTGCGCCAGAATAGTATTGTTGGTTTGTCGCCCCGAAGCAGACCAACCACCTTTGCCCAGATATCGCGACGATAAAACCAAACAACAGCCGCAATAGCACCAACCTGTATAACTACGGTAAATATCTCTGCCGTATCTTTATAACCAATCAATTTTTCGGCAACCAGCAAGTGCCCAGTACTACTGATGGGCAAAAACTCTGTGAGACCTTCTACTATTCCCAATAAAATCGCTTGCAGAATATACATATATTTATAGTACTACTTGTCGACAGGGTTGCGTGTTTTTTGTTTGAGCATACTAAGTCGCGGCAAAAATGCCTGAACCGCGCCGTCCATTCCGAGGACTTTTAGTGACCCTAC
>CAYUBG010000064.1:0-3947 GCA_964442995.1 uncultured Candidatus Saccharibacteria bacterium
ATGGTCTGCCCAGTATGATAATCGTCGGTTTTGCCGGAAAGGCTGTTGACGAAGCAAAAGAACGCGTACGTGGTGCGTTTGCTGCATGCGGTTTACTATTCCCTAAAAAACGAATCGTGATCAACCTAGCCCCTGGCGACCTGCCCAAAGAAGGTACGGGGCTCGATTTACCCATAGCAATATCTATACTTTTGGCTAGTAACCAAATCGTACAGTCTCCGAAGACTGAAAATGCTGTATTTATCGGTGAACTTGGCCTAGATGGACGTATACGTTCAGTTCGAGGCATTATTGGCAAAGTTAGTACTGCTAAGCGACTTGGATATGCAACATGCTACGTACCACTAACTAACTACAGTCAGGCATGTATGGTGGAAGGCATAGTAGTTATCCCCGTAGCTAATCTTGGCGAGTTGCACGCGCATCTCTGCGGACTTCTATCCATTCAGGCGCCAGCCCTACAGACAGAACAGGATACTGGCCACTACGATACAGATATCAAGGAAGTTATAGGGCAAGCACTTGCCAAACGGGCGCTTGAGATTGCTGCAGCAGGTAAACACAATGTACTACTGACCGGTCCTCCTGGGACAGGAAAAAGCATGCTTGCAAAGGCCTTTCAATCCATCCTGCCACCACTTAGCAAAGAAGAGAGGCTCGAGGTCACGCAACTTCATAGCTTAGCTGGAAACGACTACGAAAAGATTATTACTGCGCGACCTTTCCGCGCGCCACATCACACAGCAAGCCATACATCGATAACAGGAGGCGGACAATACCCACGTCCAGGAGAAGTCAGCCTGGCTCATCACGGCGTATTATTTCTTGACGAACTACCTGAATTTAACCGAATAACCATAGAATCGCTACGTCAGCCACTTGAGGACGGCACTATTAGCGTGACAAGGACTAAAGGCAGCGTGCAGTTCCCAGCAGATTTTATCTTGATCGCAACAGCAAATCCCTGCCCTTGCGGCTTCTATGGAACAGATAAAGAATGTAGCTGTCTTCCTTCGCAGATTGCACGGTATCAACGAAAGACATCTGGACCACTGCTTGATCGAATAGATATGATTGTCGAGGTGAGTGAAGTAGAGCATCGATCGCTACTCACAGACAACAGTAATGGCGATACAAGCGACCAAGTACGAAAACGCGTAGTTAGGGCTCGTAAAATACAGCACGAACGTACTGGAGAGCATAAAAAACTGAACGGCAAACTATCTAATAACGACATCAAATCCCTGTCACACCTTAACTCAGAGGCACAGGAACTTTTGAACAACGCAGCCGAGAAGCTCGACATATCGGCACGAAATTACATGCGTATAATCAAAGTTTCTCGCACAATAGCCGACCTAGCGGATAGCAAAGATATTCTACCCGAACACATTGCAGAAGCACTGCAATATCGGCATCGGGCACACTCTCTGCAAGCATTTGCCGCTTGACCCCTGTTGTGTTGTCTGCTACACTGGAGCGAACCTTAACGCTAGCAAGGAGTACAGTAATCGCTAAGACAACGCGCTTGAATCAACAGATTCGGGCACCGCAGCTCAGAGTAATTGACCATGAAGGCAGACAGCTTGGGATCCTTTCCCGCGCCGAAGCTCTTCAGGCAGCTGAAGATCAGGGACTAGATTTGGTTGAAATATCACCAGAGGCTAATCCACCAGTCGTCAAGATTATTGACTGGGGGAAATATAATTATCAGCGCACAAAACAATTACAAAAGAACAAGCGTAATGCCAAGTCATTTGAGGTCAAACAAATGCGCTTTGGACTAAAAATTGGCGATCACGATCTAGAAGTTAAGTCACGCAAGATTACCGGTTTTTTGGAAGCCGGCCATAAAGTAAAAATATCCATTTTTTACCGCGGCCGCGAGATGGCTCACAAAGACATCGGTTTCAAACTTGCAGACAAAGTCATCGCCAGTTTTGGCGACGAAATAGCAGTAGATCAACAACCGCAGCTAAATGGGAAACAATTAACGTTCGTAATCAGGAGTAACAATGCCAAAGCTAAAAACACATAGCGGCACCAAAGACCGAGTCAAGCTTACCAAAAATGGTAAGTTACTACGTCGCCACTCAATGCGAAGCCACTTCTTACAGAAGAAGTCTGCTGCTCGTAAACGGAAAATGGATGGCCTCGAACAAATCGGTGGACGCGCCAAAAAGAACATCAAAGCAAAGTTAGGTGCGTAAGGAGATATTATGCGAGTAAAACGAGGCGTCACAAGTCACGCAAAACATCAGAAAATTCGTAAAGCTACTAAAGGATTCACTCGCGGTAACCGATCGAGCATTAAGCGAGGTAAACAGGCTGTAACGAAGTCATTGCAGTATGCCTACCGAGACCGACGAAACCGCAAACGAACCTTCCGTGCTTTGTGGAATGCCCGCATTAACGCTGCAGCTCGGCTGAACGGCACCACTTATAGTCGTCTAATTGCTGGCCTTAAAACGGCTAAAATCAATCTAGACCGAAAAGTGCTAAGCGAACTAGCGGTCAACGAGCCAGAAGCCTTTGCCGCAGTCGTAAAAGCCGCTCAAAAATAAGAAATATTGTTTTCATATAAAAGTAACCACTTTCCTGATAGTGGTTACTTTTATGTTATAATATGTTTGTCAGACTACTGACTGATCGCCTGCCCTCACGGCAGGAGGAAAGTCCGGGCTGCATAGGGAGATGACAGTTGCTAACGGCAACCGGGGGAAACCCTAGGGAAAGTGCCACAGAAACGAAACTACCTGAGCTTGTCTCAGGAAAAGGTGAAACGAGCGAGGTAAGAGCTCGCATTGTGTTCCGGCGACGGAACGACAACGGTAAACCCTGTCTGCTGCAAGGAGATAAGCTTATCAATGGTCTCCCGCCAAAGCTTGTCGTATATCCGCTCGATCTACTGAGCAATTAGTAGACTAGATAGATGGTCAGTGCGAACTACCTCTTCGGAGTAGTTCAGACAGAACCCGGCTTATAGGTATTCTGGCAAACAAGCACCCCGCCCAAAAAGGTCTGGGGTGTTTTAATGTCCCGCAACGTTATCAAGCACTTCGTTCACCATCGCATCGGCTATTTTATTCAGCTCTCGTGGCACATGTGTGAAATCTACATGTTCGAAGTTACTCAAATACTGCTTTATACTCAAATTGACCGGTATGAGATCTCGGTTTTTTACCTTGAATATACCTTTCATCTGATTAACCACCAGCATACTGTCCATGTATACATGTACTATCTGTATGCCTCGCTTATGAGCCTCTTCCAGACCAACTTTTAGCGCGTGATACTCTGCTTGATTATTCGTTGTAACGCCTAAAAATACGCCGTTTTCAATAATTATCTTATCGTCCATATCTAGCAATGCATAACCGCTAGCCGATGGGCCAGGATTACCACGAGATCCACCGTCCGCATATAGTTTTACTTCACGCATATCTGGCTTCGCCGCCGAATCATATGGCAGAGCATCACCGGTTGATGCCAGAAAATCAAAATGAATAATCTTCACTGGAGTATCTTCATTAACTTGCGGGCCGTAGTAACCTCTGAATTCCTTCAACATATCATCGAGCGATGCGTAATGCTGGTGAGCGTCCATATCGGCTTCTGTAACCTGCTTGAATGTCTTTTCTAGTACGCTCGTAATCTTCGCTTCCCCTATTACCTTCCAACTTTCTGGGTCTGTACTGTTCACCTTATCTACCAACTGGATTACGTCGTTGACGTGCAAATCTTTATCGTCATTCACGCGCCAAGTAGATGTTTTTGTGCCGGCTACAACTTGCTGCGCCAAAGCATGATCTAGTTTGAGTGTTTTCATACATCTATTGTCTCATACCTTACTCTTATAAACCGCTGATTTACGGTATAATAAGCCGGTTGTCGGGGTGTGGCGCAGTTGGCTAGCGCGTACGGCTGGGGGCCGTGAGGTCGCAGGT
>CAYUBG010000065.1:0-3803 GCA_964442995.1 uncultured Candidatus Saccharibacteria bacterium
AAACAATCGTCGTCCTAGGTACAGGCCGCTAACTGGCCCACTGAGAGATATAACAACCAGCCACGCAAGCAACGCGATTAGCGCTAGAGGTATACCAATCATACTCACCATAAGGAGGACAAAAACTATTGGTGCGGCACAAAATGCCAAGAACCCCGTGAGGAGTGGTTTCCAGAATGAGGTTAATCCTCTCTCTGTAGTAGCCATCAAGAAATCTGGGAATAATAGTGCCAATACGATGCTGACGAGCAGCAATGATGGAATGATGAACAGGAACCAAAATACCGAAAACCCAAATAGGCTAATTCGCTTTGCCCCGGTGTCTTTTTTAGGTTTTTCTTGCGTAACGGTGCCGCCGATTTCGGCGCCTTCTTGCTTGACGAGCTGATTGTCGCTTGTATAAGTAACATTGCCTTTTACCTTAGCGGTCTTGCCGAGTTCTAGGTCGGTTACACCGGCTTTTATATCGCGCCCAATGACATTGTTGAGGTTTGCAGACTGACTGCCAAGCAGTAAGTCTCGCCCAATAGAACCATTGAACAAAGCAGTACTAGAACCAACGGTTGCATCACCTGCAATACTGGCATTAGAGTCGAGCGTAAATGTTTGCCCAGCAATCGTGGTGTTACCACCAACATTTGCACTGACGATGACGGTTTGACCAGCTAACCGTATGTCGCCATCTACCTTGCCAGTGACAGTTACAGTTTGCCCGGCACAAATAACGTCGCCGTGTACCGTACCGCTGACATGGACAGTTTGCCCGGCACAAAACACATCGCCATCTACCTCGGCATTTATGTCGACATTATTGCCGCCAGCGAATACTGTGTGATTGATCTTTTCGGTTTGACGCACAACCACGTTGTCGCCGCTGTGGAAGGATAGTGCACGCGCCACTCCTCCCCATGCAATACTTAGGCCAACTGCTAGCATGGCCAATGCAATTAATCGTTTTTTCATAAACTCCTCCTTATATAGCATTATTGTAAGTCGCAAAGGCAATTAATAAAAGCGAGCTGTACACGGGCTTGACCACAGATGATTAGTTGGTAGAGTTAACGTATGAAAATTATTGGCGATGCCGAACGGCCCGTGGCGCTAGAACTGAGCGAAGATGATGCTCTAGCACTGGATCTCGGCATAGGTATATTCCGCCGGGTTGTCGACAATATGCTCGATGCCGAACCAGAGCGAGCAAGCAATTTTGACGTTATTACTGGCACGACTGCTGTGGACGAATTTGCTGTAGAGCTGCGTGAAGGGGTGAGGTTTCTGACTACACCATTCGAATGGTATTTGGCGCGCTGTGCCCTACGGCACGTTTGTAGTTACAATAACTGGGCGCTGCGCCCCAATGGCGATTACGTAGCTGCAAGCCGAGATGTCAACGTGAGCCCGGCACAACTATTTGGGGCTTCGATTGATGCATCGCGTATGCTAGCGATTTTGCCACCGGTCTAGAAATGACCTACTTGCGCCACATGTTATAATATTTACATAAACTAAAAATAAACATGGCATACAAAAAATGAGCTTGCTTGGCGATTTACAACTAGATTTTGAAGCATTGGCCGATGACCCGATAGAAATGGGGATTCATTATGGTAAGTCAGTCTTGCAGGTGGTCTCCAGCCGAGTGAGTACACCAAAACAGTATCTTGATAATTTAGTTACTGCTCAAAAAGTTCGCCGACATAAGCCTAAAACATTACTGGTAAAAAGCTCTAATTCCGCGCAGACGGTTGTTGGGTATGATAGAACTAAGTCGCGTGCGGCATTTCGACGCGACTACCAGACAATTACTGCGACTGCATATGCTCGTAAGCGCCAGTTGGTTGGTTCGCTGTAACTTACTTTCGAACCGAAATCTTCTCGAAGTTGTCTAAGCATTTACTTAAAAGATCGTACATTTGCTCTCGTTCGTTTGCCGATAATACAGTGAGCACTTCTTCGCTGATTGATTCGTAAGACTTCGTCGTGGCTTCTAATGTTTTTTGAGCGGCCGAGGTGGTGGCAATCAAAACCTGGCGTCGATCTGCACCTTGAAGTCGCTTCACAAGTCCTTCATTGCTTAGTCGATCAATAATTGCCGTACAGCGTGGCATGCTGACTCCGAGGTAATCTGCAATGGCTCGCATCGTGGTCGGTTCGTGAAAGCCAATAAACCGTAAAGCGCCAAATTCTGTTTGACCAAGACCCGGAAAGTGGTGCGACCTTTCGCTGCTAAGAACGGTTTTATATACTAGCTCATCTATAAGTTTTGCAAATTTTTTACGTGTTTTCATGTCAGTATTTATATCACAAATATTAACTTTACAAAATAGTTAACTTAAGTTAAATTAAAACTATGATGTCTGTCCTGAAGAAAAAAGCAAATTGGAGGTAAAACGTGAGTGCACCGGCATCACAAACAACAATAAAACGTAGCCCAGCCGCGCTAGCTATCAAAATAATATTTGGCGAGCTAATGCTAGAAGCTGCTTACCTAATGATTTCGTTTATGCTGTCTCTGCTCGAAGCGCAAGGGCTTGTAATGAGTGTAGAGCCAGCTCGTTACCTTGCGAAGGTTCTGCTGGCAGTCATAGGTATCGGGTTGATTGCTGTTCCTTTTGCCCAATGGGCTGCCCATTCCATAACGATTCGCAACAGTGAGATAGAGGTTAAAGATGGAATCATCAAGACCAAAAGTACTGCTTATCCTATGATGGGTATTCAGTCAGTTGAAGTGAAACAAAGCCTGCTGGGTCGACTGCTCAACTACGGTAGTGCGCGTATGTATGTGCCAGTGTTGGGTCGCGAGTTAGAATTTACCGAACTTCCCAGTCCTCATGACGTTGCCAATGCTGTTAAAGAATTAATACCAAAGCCTGATAGGCAGCAGTTTGTTCTCAAGAGATCATAGTTGTACATAGCGTGCATGTTTACGAACATGCACTACAATGTTCGTAATGAACTGCAAGAACTTTGTTAGGCTACTGGCTCGAGTTCGGCAGTTTGCTGGTTGATGCTTTGCACCATTTCCACGCCGCTTATAACAGATAATGTGGTAGCCGCATCTACCACATGTTCTACCAGCTCTTGACCTTCTAGGATGTCTGCCAAAGGGGAGGTTGCGGCTACGGCGCCCAGCACATACAGTAATTGCTTTTGCTTGCCGCTAGGACGGGCTTCTACCCGAACACCTTCGGGCGCGTCTGATCTTTTACGGTTGACGATTATGTTGCGGCCGATGTCTACGGTAGTATCTACAGCAAGTGCTTTGGCATAGTCACGCTCGCCATTTAGGTATTCACGGATAATTACGGCTATGTAAAGAGAAGTAGTCAGGATCTTGTCGGACTTTTGGTCTAGCTCGGCGCTTTTGCGAGTGGTTGGTTCCCCCACCATTTTGGCTGCTTGGCGAGCCATGACGCCATCTAGTTTGTCGGTGCAGTAAAGCCCGGCCACGGTGGCGGCCAGCCTGTTAGATTTATAGTTTGGGTTGGCAATAATGTAACCGGCCAGCAGTGGTGCGGCGGCTATACGGGCGTAGCACAAGCCATCGGCACTATTGCGTAGCCATCGGGCTAGTCGTTGTTTGCCAGGGCTGGGGTTTTTCTCCATGTCGCACCACTGTAGCAATCTGCGTTTAATCGAGCAAGCATGAGCGAGTTGCGTCTCTTAGCGAAACGACTATAATTTTTACCATAGCACTATAAATAATCGAAATGAGTAGTATGAAAAAACATAATCAAGAAGGCTCGCACATGATCGTTGCCATACTCGCGCTGTGCGCGGTGGCAGGATGGATCATCGGTCGG
>CAYUBG010000066.1:0-2685 GCA_964442995.1 uncultured Candidatus Saccharibacteria bacterium
ATGGCACAGGGTAGTGAAGAAGGATGGATCGTTGGCAGAAGGCTATCCAGGAGGCGTTACAGGGCACGTCCAGGCACTACGGTCTGAAGGCATAGACATACCAGGCAATAACGTAGATATGAGGAGCTATATATGGCAACCGGACCTCTAATAGTCATTGTTGGTCAGACGGCTAGTGGCAAGAGCGACATTGCCATGCAATTAGCTCAGCAATTTGATGGCGAAATTATATGCGCCGATTCGCGAACGGTATATAGGGGAATGGATATTGGCACGGCTAAACCAACTAGTGCCGACCAGGCTAAAGTTCCCCACCACTTACTTGATGTTGTTACTCCAGATGAGTCATTTACCGCAGCCGACTTTCAGCGCTTGGCTAGTCGAGCCATTGACGATATCCTATCGCGTGGCAAAGTACCGTTTTTGGTCGGAGGTAGCGGGCTTTATGTTGATGCGGTAATTTATGATTACACGTTTAGCGGCCAAGACGGTGAATTGGATCCAGATAACCCTCGGCATCGAAAGTTGGGTTCCTCACCGGTCAATAATACGTTGCGGCCCAATTTGCAGATCTTGGGGCCCAGTCTCGAAACGGACGAGTTAAGAGCACGCATTGAAGTACGCGTCGACACTATGTTAAATAATGGTTTTATTGATGAAGCAGTGCGACTTGGTCGGCAATTTGGATGGGAGAATGAGCAACACACAATCTATGGGGTTGTGAGGGAATACGTTGCAGGCAAAGTGTCTTTGGATGAGCTCAAAGCAGATCTAGTTAAACGACATATGAGTTTGGCTAAACGACAGAAAACCTGGTTCCAGCGTAACAAAAGTATTCATTGGGTTAAATCACCTCAAGAAGCTATAAAATTAACAACAGATTTTTTGAACAAACAGTCCTGAACAAAATCGTTTCATCTGCTAGAATAAGGCTATGATCGAACAACTCTTTGGGTCTAAAACTAGGGTCAAATTACTACATCTTTTTTATAGCAATCCGAACCGTTCATTTTATGTACGCGAGATTACGCGCAAAATTGATGAACAGATCAACTCGGTGCGTCGTGAACTAGCCAATTTGCTCAGTATCGGAATCATCACCTCGGATAACAACAATAACAAGCTGTATTACGAGGTTAATCAGAAGTACGAGTATTTTGATCCGCTTGAGGTAATTTTTGGTGTCGGAAAGGCTAGCAAGACAAAAACCAAAACTGCTGCAATTGCCACCGACGAAGAACAGGCAGACCTTAAGAATCTAGGCAACATAGAACTTGCTCTTTTTACGGGTACTTTTACTCGCGACGAATCTGCGGGTGTCGATGTGTTAATAGTCGGCAATGTTAACCAAACGCAGTTGGGCAAGTATATTGATGCTCTAGAGAACAAAGAAGGCCGAGAAATGCGATATGCTGTTTTGAGTTTGGACGAGTATAAGTATCGCGAACAGATCCATGATCGATTTGTTGCTAATGTTCGTGCTGCCAAGAAGCAGATATTAATTGATAAAGCCCGATTATTAACCGATAACTAACCATACAGTAATAGGAGGAATGATGGAACTACAGTACTTCGGCGGTAATTGTGTCAAGATTACCACAAAGAAATCAACGCTCGTGGTGGACGATAATGTTGCTGACCTAGGCGGCAAATCAGTTGCCCGAGACGGCGACACGCTGCTTTTTACAGGGACGCAGTATAAGGTTGAGGTAACTCCAAAGATCAGCATAAATATGCCTGGCGAATATGAGGTGTCGGGTATATCGATTCGTGGTATTGCCGCAAGAGGTCATATGGACGAAGAGGGAACTTCCCAAGCAGTAATGTATCGAATAGTTGCCGACGATATCCGAATTGCGGTGGTTGGGCACATATACCCAGACTTAAGCGAAGATCAGCTAGAAGGCCTAGGCTTGATTGACGTACTGGTAGTGCCTGTCGGTGGGCATGGTTTTACGCTTGATCCAGTCGGCGCACTTAAAGTTATCAAAAAGATTGAACCAAAAATAATTGTGCCGGTACAGTATGCTGACAAGGCATTAAATTATGAAGTGCCTGCGACAGATTTAGAGACGGCACTTAAAGAACTGGGCATGGAGCCAAAAGAAACAGTCGACAAGCTAAAAGTAAAAAGCATGGAATTATTTGGTGATCAGGCGCAGCTGATCGTTGTAGAGCGTCAATAGCTGCTATTATTAAAGAGTGAAAGAATTTATTGGCTATTTAGCTGTCGTTCTGACTTTCTTGGGTTACATACCATATATCGCCGACACTCTAAAAGGTAAAACAAAGCCACATATTTATACATGGTTTGTTTGGGGTTTAGTAACTTCTGTAGCATTCGGGCTTCAAATTACTCATAACGCCGGTGCGGGAAGTTTTGTAACTCTAGCCGCGGCAACAATTTGTTTTGTTATATTTCTTTGTGGTCTAAAGCAGGGCGATAAAGACATTACTCTGTCCGACACTGTGTTTCTTGTGCTGGCGCTTTTCGCTTTAGTCCTTTGGATTTTTGCTAAACAGCCCGTGATATCGGTCATATTGCTTTCAATTATTGATATGCTTGGCTTTATACCGACAATTCGTAAGTCGTGGCGTAGGCCATATGAAGAAACATTGATTAGTTATAGTACAAATGTTGTTCGCTTTGGACTTGCGATATATGCGCTAAAGGAATACACGATT
>CAYUBG010000066.1:2695-3223 GCA_964442995.1 uncultured Candidatus Saccharibacteria bacterium
ATAACGAGTCTTTATCCGGTAACTTGGATTTTTGCAAACGGTGCATTTAGTGTTTTTCTCTGGCAGAGAAGAAAAACTATCAAAAAGAACTAGAGAAGACCTTTTTTCTTGAGGGTGCGAATCGCTTGTGTACTCACTTTGAGTTGCACCTTTTTGCCATCAACAACAATAGTCTTAGTTTGTAAGTTTGGCTTCCAGACTTTTTTGGTGTGACGCTGTGAAAAGCTCACATTGTCACCAAATTGTTTGCCTTTACCGGTAATTGCGCATTTTTGCATAGTAATTCCTATAAGTTTCAGAGGTGTATTGTATCTGTTTTTACTGTTTTGGTCAATACTTTGATGCATCCAGAACACTGCTATACTACTAGGTATGTTTGCAAATGCTTCAGGCGCCGATTTAATCGTTATTTTTGTTATCATCTTGGTCTCTATGGGGGTACATGAGGCAATGCATGCCTTTACGTCCCACTGGCTGGGAGCTACGACCCCCAAAGCCACGGGCCGTCTCACATTAAACCCGTTGCAC
>CAYUBG010000066.1:3233-3752 GCA_964442995.1 uncultured Candidatus Saccharibacteria bacterium
TGAAACACATTGATGTTATTACGACAGTAGCTCTGCCTGTATTGCTCATAGCAGTAGGCCTGCCACCGTTTTTTATCGCAAAACCAGTACCTTTTAACCCAGACAGGGTTAAATATGATGAGTTCGGCGCGGCAATGATAGGCGTAGCAGGCCCTCTCACAAACTTTGTTATCGCCGGGGCAGCAGCATTATTTATGAAAGTCGCCGGAGTTGCGGTAGGCACATCTTCCTTTCGTGTACTTTCGTTAGTTGTTGCAATTAATGTTGCATTTTTTGTGTTTAATATGATCCCATTTCCTCCTTTAGATGGCTCTAGGTTGCTGTATGCTTTTGCTCCTGAGCCACTCCAAAAGGTCATGTATCAAATCGAAATGGGCGGTGTGACAAGCATCATTATCTTCATGTTCTTGTACATATACTTCCTGAGTGGTCCGATAGTTAATGTTATGGATACGGTATATCGCTTTCTTCTGTAGGGAAATGGGAATATAATTATGGTTGGCTGGAGCCAACCATATG
>CAYUBG010000067.1:0-3426 GCA_964442995.1 uncultured Candidatus Saccharibacteria bacterium
GCTTTTGCCACTGGAAACGGAATTACCTGCGTTACGCGATACAAAAATGTCGAGTACGACTTTAGCCGATACAACGCAATGGTCGTATAGGCAAAGAAGCTTACAAATGCCGCGATAAATAGCGTAGTCGAGATCAATACAATCTTATGCTTTGAATGCTGCAATGGATACACGTACTTGCGAGCACTCGAAAGAACTTCTTCACGATGTGCCGCGACTGTTTCGTTGGTGATTCGTGGCGCAGCCTCAATTGCCGAGTCTACTTTTGCCTGTGCCTTGGCTTCTTTACGCTTTGCGATTAAATTATTCAGTTTCTTCTTCATTCAATGTACCTTTTGTATTGGGATAATCTGCCGCTGGCACCCCTTCTTGCCGTAAAATATGCAGAAGTTTCTTCTGGATTTTGGCAGGATGATGAATCTCATGAATCACCAAGTCACCAACATACGTTTGCATCATTATTGTGCCAAATCCCAGTAATGTTTGTTGCAAACCGGCTATTTCGTAGGTAACCATTTGAATCTGTTGCAATCCTAGGTCTACGACGCTTCTATGGAATAAACCTCTCTGGGTGATCTGTATCAATCGCTGATCGGTAACAATAAAGATACTGTAGTACCAGCCAATCCATGAAGGGAAAAACAACACTAAGCCCAACAACACACCCAAGCCCAATCCTCCAAAGAACGCACCAAAACCCAATTCGGGCTTAACGGCGGCCGGCAGAACTCCCACGAGCGGCCCCAAACAGCCTAGAATGAGTCCACGACGCATTACAATGGGATGCTTGCGGAACACAAAAAGTACTTTTTCGTCGTCGAACTGGTCTTCGAAGTACTTTTTGGTGGCTTCTTTATTTTTTGCCATAGCATTAGCGTAACGTTTTTGGACTTGAACGTCCAGCAAGAACAGATATACTCTAGGGGCGTGTCCCCATAGTTCAATGGATAGAATACTTCCGTCCTAAGGAATAGATAGCGGTTCGAATCCGTTTGGGGATACCAATTTAGTCTTTTACTTGGGTGTATTTCTCGTGGACTGTTTTGTATTCGTATAGTTCACTATCTTTGAACCAGTGCTCTATCTCTTGCTTGGCTTCGTCTGAGTCGCCAGAGGCATGAATCAAATTTGGGATGCCAACATTTAGGCCATTGGCGTGTTCAAAACTGACATGTGCATAATCACCGCGAATCGTGCCGGGTGTTGCCTCTTTTGGTTCGGTAGTTCCTACCATTTTGCGCACAATTGGCACCGCTTCGATTCCCTCAAGCACAGCGGCGATAACTGGACCACGCTGCATCATTTCTAGCGTTACATCAAAGGCTGCTTGCCCACGACGCGACACCATCTTGCTGATGGTCTCGTAATGATGATGGTAATGGGCTTCGTCTGGCTGCAGCATCTTCATAGCAATGATCTTGAGCCCGGCCTTTTCAAATCGAGCTATGATTTCGCCCACAATACCACGCTGGACTGCATCTGGCTTGAGGATAATGAGTGTTCGTTCCATATATTCCTTTTTTGTTATATATGCCAATTATAACAGATGTACTCCTGTAGCTAGAATGTCGTACAATGTAATTATGCTTTTTAGTAAGGCCAAGACAGATTTTCTAGAACATTTAGAGGTAGAGCAAAATCGTTCCCAGAAAACGATCGCCAATTATGACCACTACCTTACACGCCTTATAGACTACGCGGGCGATATCCAGGTGAGCCAAATTGATGCCGATTTGGTGCACAAATGGCGTCTGTGGCTTAACCGCCTCGGCACCAACAGTAGTGACGAACTGCAAAAAACAACACAAAACTATCACCTCATTGCCCTACGCAGCTTTTTGAAATTTTGCGCCAAACGGGACATCAAGGCGCTCGCACCCGAGAAGATCGAGCTCGCTCGCACCAAACGAAAAGAAGTAACCTTTCTGACGCCCGAAGAAGTTGAGCGTCTGTTCGAACAAGCAGACGTTAGTAAACTTGGCGGCCTGCGAGATCGGTCAATTTTGGAGCTGCTATTCAGTAGCGGTCTACGTGTATCCGAGCTAGTTGGCCTTAATCGCGACCACATCAACCTTAAACGACGAGAATTCACCGTTCGCGGTAAAGGACAGAAAGATAGGCCGATATTTATCAGCCCTTCTGCAGCCCATTGGTTGAGTTTATACCTCGATAAGCGCCAAGATAACACAAAACCGCTCTTTGTACGTTATAGCGGCTCAAAAAAGGTAGATCTAAGTGGAAACTTTCACCGGCTCACGGCACGAAGCGTGCAACGCCTTGTCGCTCGTTACGCGCTACTTGCCGGCATAACCAAGCATGTATCTCCCCACACCCTACGGCATAGTTTTGCAACAGATCTACTGATGAACGGTGCCGATATTCGCAGCGTACAGGCCATGCTGGGGCATAGCAATATTGCCACTACCCAAATCTATACCCACGTCACCGACCCACATCTACGGGCAATTCACGAGAAATTTCACCACTCTAGCTAGTTCGTATCTGCTGGCCCGCAGTCATTCTGACTTTTGTTTACTGTCTGTGGAGGAGTCTGTGTTATATCCGTTACATCTGGCATTACTGTCAGTCGCTTACAAACAGAGTCTATACTTTCTAGCACATACTCTGGGAATAAATCGCCCGTCTCGGGCCTTGCAGGAATTCGCGCGTTGATTCGCTTGATAACATCTTGAGCTTTGCCGGTAGCATCAACCGAAACCTGTGCGTTTCGCAGTTCCGTACTCGCACAGTCATTCACACAAACAGTTAGGTTTGAAGATCGGTAGATAGAACGAACCCGCAGAAAATACTTTGTACCGCTAAGCCCAGTGATTTTCACTTGGCAATCAGCTCCTGATGCGCCACATTTACCTCCGATAATAGGCGTTGAGCTATTAATACTCGCGTAGTCTATCGTGTTTGATTCGTCGGTCGGGTCTGGATAGGCAAAAAGTACCCGGCGGCCACTTAGCAAGCCTGCTCGATCAAATCCTCCAAGCGGAACGAGCTCAATACGAATCATGCCCAATCCAGGGCTTGGCCATGATGATGCTGGCGTGAGTTTTTTATCGGAATAGTCTACAGGTGTCGCTGTCCCATTTGTTGGTTTCCATTTGATGGTCAAGGAGGTTATATTGTCTGGTGCCGTGACATTCAGCGGGATTGATTGTGACTGTTCCGTGCTAACATTTCCGTACAATAGCTCTATTTGTCCTTGTTTCAGTAAAAGACAGGTCACCTTTGTATTGTCATTAAGGTCTAACGCCCCAAATTTCGCTTTGTCTGCTGCCGAGAGTGCATTATATGCACTACAATCTGTAAGATCACCTGTGAATGCCCCCTTGATAGCGTTTCTGGCGGAGTTTATGCCCGATTCGGCTGCAAATTGCGCCTGAGTAGATAACTGCCTGTCGAGTGATCTTCGCT
>CAYUBG010000068.1:0-3379 GCA_964442995.1 uncultured Candidatus Saccharibacteria bacterium
AGGGTTGCGACAATATTTACGGGGCTGAATTTTAAGCTCGACGTTGGACTTTATCGGTTATACTTGCAGGTCGCTTGTCAGCGTATAGACGAACTCAAATAATTGCAAACCGCAAGAATTTGATTGCTGACTTGGCTGCACGTCTGTTCCCACAGACTGCTCCAGTCGCAATTGCTGCCTAATTTATTGGTAGCCGTGTCTGACACGATTCCGGATAGTGTCAGTGCGCGCCATATTTTCTGGATGCGTAGTTACTACTGTCCATAGTAGTTACTAAGACTTTAGGACTGCGGGAACTGGTTTTTTGGCTGTTTAACGGCCGGTTCCTCAAGATTTATAAATAGCCTATGCCTGTAGAAAGTTAACCAAGATAAACTAGCGGACGCGGGGGCGGTACCCGCCAGCTCCACCAAAAAAGCTCGATCCCTCTTGGGATGGAGTTTTTTTGTTTGACTTTCATATACTAAAGTTGTTGAATTGTTATATGAATGAAAGTTTGCAAAGGCTTGAACAGCGTCTTGCAGATGAAAGAACCAGTGCAAAACGGGAGGCTGGTAAGGCGGCATTTTTTACGGCCGGTTCAATCATATCAATGGCATGCGTCTACATTGTTAGAAACGAACCGGTTACAGGCGAAACATTTAGAACAGTATGCGCAGCAGGCGAGGCGGTAGTGAGTGGCTGTGCTGGCAGGATCGCGGTTATTGCTGGTTTTAGAGCTTTGGGGCATTATCTTGAAACAGCTTCATTAAGTGGTGTGATTTCACAGGCCCAGCTTGCAAATGAAACTGTTCCACAAGACATATAATAGGCCCCTTCGTTGATTATTGTTTTTATTAACTAGTTTGCCCAAAAAATAGACTAAGGCCTGCTAAAGGTTGTACTAATAACAAAACATTGTATAATATTGTTAATGAATAAGCCTCTTGCTTTGTTTGATGTAGACAAGACCCTGTACGATGGATTGTCATACTTTCCTCTACTAGACGCGCAGATCAAAGACGGATTAATTGATCACGATGTGATGAGAAGTGCAAATGATAGCATGCAGCAGTATGCTGAAGGCGCGATGGATTACGAAGATTTTGTTCGTTATCTATTGGACATTTATGCGGAGGGGCTCGCTGGCCGCCCGGTAGATGAAGTTGTTGATTCGACAAACGCGTTCTTTGATCAACAAGGTGGATTCTTTGGCTATGCAAAGCCTACAGTTGAGATGCTGCAAGCTACACACCAAAACGTACTGGTAACTGGCGGAACGCAATTCACGGCCGCAGCAGTCGGAAGAATTCTGGGTGTTTCGGCAATGTTAAGTTCGGTTGTCGAAGTCGAGGAAGGTCATCTAACAGGTAGAATGCAATCATATCTAGCAACTCGATACGAAAAGCGAGATGCCATTGCACACTTAACAGATGCTCATCCACATGAAGGCTCATTCGGTTTTGGTGACTCAGAGGGTGATCTTGAGATGCTGCGAGCTGTAGAGCATGCCATATGTATTCAGCCGACTTCTGGTTTGAGGGAAGTTGCCCAGCAAGAAGGCTGGAAAATAGTTGATTCTCGTGATGAGCTAGCTTCGACTACTGGATTGATAGCTGTAAGACAAGTCTTATCAATAGCATAACCTAGATTACACTTGCTAAGCAGGATTAGATTGCTTCTTATGTTTTATGACATCTGCTAATCTATGTATATGCGTTTTGGGGTAAAATCTGGTCGGCTACTTGGTGCCAGGCGCTATGCGGTTGTCTGCTTGGCCTTAGCAGTGGCGGGAATAGCTACTTTGCTAGTATCCAAGGCTGCCAGTAACTCTACGAGCCTGTACGCTAATAACGGAGCAAAACAGGGTAATGTTACATCGCTTGGTACCACGTCAGTGCAGTTTGGTAAGACGGGCGTTTGCGGTAAACGAGTGCAAAACTATACGTATCAGGTACCATTTGGCAATGCCGTGTGGAATCAGCCGGTGTGTGGGCTGCCGGTATACGCAAAATCTGCTGACTACGTAAACCGATTTTATAGCTGGTCTTCACTAAACAACGGAACGGCTGATCCAAACGATAAGCGCATTTTTGGTTTCGTAAATGTAGATATCGGTCTACCCAAGCCATCCCTTACTGATCCAGAAGGGCTCTCGGGTTTGTTTTCTCGAAATGTTTATTATGCCAGTGATGCTACAACGACTACGCAGGTTCAGGCATCAGTTTACGAATCGAACCTCGATGGCATCAAGCTGGACGATGGTCAGACGCCTGACGCAAAGAGGTTTTTACCAAATGCGTATATACCCTGGAACCCAAATTGGCGTACTGGAGAAGGGGGCGATAATGAAATTGTCCTGCTGGACAACAGACCCGGCCCAACCCAGGGAAGAATTTACGAAATATCAGGATATAAGCGTGACTTGGCGGCTGTTACCCAGTGCGGACCACTGTTTCGTGATCGAATCTGTACATACACAGTTAGGGTTGGGAGGGACACTCAGGGCAACATCATCGATTATAGGACGTACGAGGGTTTTCTAGATGGACGAGGTGTTGGGCTGTCGATGTTTGCTACATTTACTACACCGGAAGAAGTAATGGCAGGCGAGATCCGCCATGCATTAGGTATGGCAATTCCAAACACAGCCGTTGGTCCTGTATGTACTGCATTACAACTAGGTACGCCTGCCGAGGGATATACATGCGGCACTGCAGTTGCACCAGCTACAAAGGTTGAGCGTGGCAGTTCGACGTCTTCGGCCTATCTTACGGGTATGTCTCCAGAGCTGGCGGCAATTTATACGCTCGATAAGTTGATACCAGAAGGTATGCGTTTTGCGCTTAATATTACTGACTCGCAAATAGAAGCGTGGATACAGTCACAATCAAAGTTTGCAAATGACACCAAGAAAGCTAATACTGCGCGTATTTTTGCCAGAGCTCTACGTGATTACGGTGTCATGGTGGTAGATACAAATGGTGCCAAGGCGCAGTTGCAACTTGCCGGGTCGGCAAACCCTGTTGCCCGACAGCAATGGGCGAGTGTGGGTCTGGACACCGATGATGATAAATATCTTTTGGAAGGTCTAATAACAAAATCAAATCTTTATGTTGTTAACCCCCCGCAACTTACTTGCTTGGATGGATCAGTAACAAGGTACTTTTGTGATTGGACTACTGCGCGCTATCCGTAGTTCCTTGTTGCTTACCTTGACGTCCATTGCAGCAGGCCGTAGGCTAAGATATATGTTAAAAAACAAAAACATTGCCAAGAAAATCATTCGCAAATTACTTGGTCGGCAGGGCCATATAGATGCGCCACATATAGACGATGCCCTAGCTTATATAAATGAATATTGGCAGCAATTGACTGTAACTAATACAAAAGACGTTGG
>CAYUBG010000069.1:0-1888 GCA_964442995.1 uncultured Candidatus Saccharibacteria bacterium
AGAGCTCTGCTTTGGCAGGGCTCTTTTATTTTTCGGTACTGTATTAGCTAGAAATGCTTAATGGAGCACACTCCATCGCAACTTCAAGGGCCAATAGCCATCTGGAGTACATGCGTGAATATTGTTCGCTATCGTGCTCAAAGAAGAACTTCGTAAGTGCCGCAGCAGCTCTTTCAGCCTTCCATGTTTCTATCACAGATATTCCGCCAAGCTGATCTATCCAATATGTTCCTGGCGTTGCAACGATCGGGTTATCTTGAGTAGTGTCAATAACTTTTCCAGCATGCAGACCGTTAGGTATTACCTCTACTATTAACAGGGTGTCTTTCGGGTGCATTTCGCAGCCCACTATGAGATCACAAGGGCGAACGTTGGTCATAATATTAATATAGCATCTTGGCAATCGTGGCTAGTTGTTGTAAAATATAGCAGTAAATTAATCGTGATGACTAAAAGTCGCTTGCATTGTTCTGAATAGCACTCAAGAGATGTTACATCACTAGAATATGAAAGGATTGTATTCTATGGCTGAAGCCAAAAAAGACACCAAGCAACGTATTCGTATTCGCCTCAAGGCTTACGATCACAAAGTAATCGACCAAGCTGCCAAGCAGATCGTCGACACAGCTTTGCGCACTGGTGCAACCATTGCTGGTCCAATTCCTCTACCAACCAAACGAACCACATTTACAGTAGTAAAAAGCCCTCACGTCTACAAAAAAGGTCGTGAACAGTTCGAAATGCGCGTGCACAAGCGTCTGATCGATGTCATGGAACCAACACCCAAGACCATCGACAGTCTAATGAACATTAGCCTGCCAGCTGGCTGTGACGCCGAAATCAAGATGTAGTAGACTTCTATAATGAAGCAGCAAATAGAAGCTATAGTTTTCGATTCAGACGGTACTCTACTTGATACACGTTCACTAATTGTTGAAGGTTATCAAAAAGTTTTAAGCAATCACAACCTGGGGCACCTGAGTGACGCCGAATATATCGTTAAAAGACTCGGCAAGCCCGTCAAAGAAACCTACCAACAGCTGCTTGCAGGCCACAATACAGGGCTCAAAAGTGATGATCTTGCCAAAGAACACGATGAAGTTCAAGATAAACTCACCAACCTTATTAAGCCGTATGTAGGTCTTTCAGAGTTAACGCACCACTGGAAACAGATGGGAATTAAGCTTTGCATCTTCACGAGTGGCTCTAGACACCACATACAGCGAAACTTTGCTGCTGCCGGCATAAAGAATGTGGACGAAATATTCGATGCAATCATCACAGCAGATGACCAAGTCGCCCGTAAACCTCATCCGGATACAATCCTAGCCTTATTAAAGCAGGTTGATGTTCAGGCCCATAAAGCAATGGTGGTCGGCGACCATATGTTTGATGCTATGGGTGGTAAATATGCAAATGTTCGACTGACTGTAGGTGTATTGCACGGCTTTGGCGAAGCACATGAACTAATGACAGCTGGAGCTGATGTTTTGGTAAAGGATCTTTTTGCTCTAGATAAGCTAATTGGAATATCCATGGAGTCAGGTCATGACAGGCAAAAGTAAAACTAAAGTAGCAAATCAGAAGACTGACTTGCGCCGTGGTGTTGATCATATTGGTGTTTCAGCATCATTCATAATCCACGACGGCAACGGAAGAATTCTTTTGCAAAAGCGGGGGGTAAATGCCCGTGACGAGCAAGGCCGCTGGGACGTTGGTGGCGGTGCTATTGAGTTTGGCGAATCTATAGACGAAGCAGTTACTCGAGAGGTAATGGAAGAGCTATGTACAGAACCACTAAATATAAAGTTCCTAACTGTCTACGACGCGCATCGTGAGCATAACGGTATAAAAACCCATTGGATTGCCATAATGCATACTGTTGAGG
>CAYUBG010000069.1:1898-3175 GCA_964442995.1 uncultured Candidatus Saccharibacteria bacterium
GTTGTTCCAAATAAAGTAAAGATTGGCGAACCAGACAAAATTGAGGCATTAGGGTGGTTCACAAGTAAAGATCTGCCAGAGCCACTACATACACAGTTCCATAAAAGCTTTTCTGTTGCGCACAAAATGGGAATCATTAAGTAGCTAGTGTACAATAGTACTAATGGCTAAAAAGAAAGCAAAAACATCAAGACAAAAGCCCGAACTCGACAGTGTTTATATCCTTAAATTAGCACTATTTTTGATAATTGGATCGCAGTGGCTATACATTGCCGACGGCTCTACCCCAAAGCAACTCCCTATACCAATTGGTGCTTTAATAGGCCTAATATTTGCGACTCACGAACACTTCCGCATCGACAGAAAGATGGAATATGCCATACTTATCATCGCCATGTTTGTAGGATTCTGGTTGCCGATGGGTATCACAATCATAAAATAGTTTCGTAGTAGAATTCGCAACATATTGACAGATGAGAATAGTTTTGGTAATCTGTTTTGGTATATCAATTCCTGCGCTTGGTAGTTCGGCAGGTTCACCTCTGTAAAAACAGTACGTGAATACCACCAACAACCAAGGATTTTTATGTCTCGGCTCCAGAAGCCAGAATAATACTAAAAAAGCAGAAAGTAAGAGTAAGGGTTTATGAAAGCATTTATCGCCAAAAAAATCGGAATGACCAGTATCCTCGATCAAGACGGGACACTTACTCCTGTTACACTTCTTTCTGCGACCCCAAATACTGTTACCCAGATCAAAACCTCAGAAAAAGATGGTTATACAGCCGTGCAATTGGGCGCTGGCGAAAGCAAAAAGCTTAGCAAGAGCATTCTTGGCCACCTCAAGGCATCAAAGGCAGCAGCACCTATTATGAAAGAATTTCGTATTGACGAATTGAGCGAAGACCTCGCCGTTGGGAACACCCTTACCGCCGAGGTCTTTTCTGTTGGTGACGTCGTCGACGTAACCGGTACAAGCAAAGGTAAGGGTTGGGCTGGCACCATCAAGCGTCATAATTTTCACCGACAACGCAAGACACACGGTGGTAAAGGCAATACACGCAAGGTAGGTTCTATTGGCTCTATGTATCCACAGCATATTTTTAAGGGCAAAAAAATGGCAGGACAAATGGGGCACGAGCAAGTAACCACTAAAAACCTACGGGTAGCCATTGTAGACACAGAACTTAACGTCATTGGCGTCGTCGGATCAGTACCTGGCCCACGCAAGAGTACTGTCTTGATACGAGGAGCTAAATAATGAGCACAGCTACTTA
>CAYUBG010000070.1:0-2990 GCA_964442995.1 uncultured Candidatus Saccharibacteria bacterium
GTACCCGGTTTCGTAGTTCATCTTTGGCCTTTGCTAAGTCAGGCTCATTTATAGTCACCTGTTTATCGGGCTTTTTACTAAACAACGCCCCCATGCCCGATATAAGCTTCTTGCTGTCTTCAAACGCTTTTTGGGCATCAGCAATAGGAAAATAAGGGATTACTACATAGAATTTCTTATCCATAATATTGGTTTGCAGACTCAACTGATCCATGTACGTGATGTAGTCTTCCATGAGTAGCGCAAGCAGCATATTGTCGTGCTCGGAACGAATTTTGTCGAGCTTTTGGATATAGGGGCCAAGATCGACCTTTTGTGAGCGAATGGTAATCTGAATTGGAAAGTACAATGAGTTCAGAAAGCCTTGGTAGCTAAACTCTACAGCCTCCCGTTCCTGGGGGCTCATGAGGTCGAAATTGATAGATTTGACCATAATTACTGAGCGGAAGCTACCATCGCTCATAATTACGATTCCGTCACGGATTTCGGCAATCTGTAAAGTGTTTTGCGTACTGTTTGGGTTAGACGGCGGAGCGGTAGTAGCTATCTGATTGGCCGTTGGCGATTGTTGCGGTTGTGTGCCCGCCATGCTGGGTGGTGGCGGACCGCCCGGCACAGGACTGTATTGGCTAGGGTATGCTGAGGCACCAAGTGCTTGCGTTGGCTGTTGCTGATATGGCGATGTTGGATCCATTACCCTTAGTTCCCACCCTTACAGATTGTTGTTTAGTGCAGTGAAATAACAATCTCGTCATCTGGAAGGTCGTGACGCTTGTTGATATGCTCTGCCTCGCGAGCCAAACTACTGACGTTACGATTGTTGTCTCTGGCAAGGTCTAGTATAGCAGGATTGCTAGTGTTTGTCAGTGGTGCAGCGGGTGGCTGTACCACTGTTTTTTCGCTTTCTGGTACTACTTTGCGTCTGTGGCGAAAATTAGTATCTGGTTCAGTTTTTTTGTGATGTAGCTTTTCAAGCAGTGCTGCCTGCGCCTCTTCCGGAACATCCTCGGGTTTTTTGCCTATAAGTATACCGCCATTATTGTTATGTGGGTCGACACCGCCCCTAGAAGATCTAGAGTGTTCTTGAGGAGCTACTTTTTGATCAGGCTGATTCATAAACCAAAAGTCTGGTGTGGGTGGCCTTTGACTGTCTGGTTGTGCTGCTGCTTGGGTGTTCTGGCGTATGTCGTCTTTGTGAGCTTGTGCCGACCGGGCGATTTGTGACGTTAATTGGCCGGCATGTGAGTTAGCGAACATATCATCCGCAGCACTCACCTGGGCGTCAGCAATCATACTAACCTGCGGTAAAGTACTCGCATCTACAAGCCGGTCAGATGCTGATCCCGCTCCAATGAGAGCCGGCTGAGTAGAAAGGTTGATGTTCACGTTTTTTACTGCCCAACCACGACTGTCGATAGTTTCCGCAAGTGCCTGCAATCGGCTTCTTACTTCGCTTTGTGTTAGGTTATCTGAAAAATTCTGTATAACTCTTTTTGGTACAGTTATCTTTACTAACTCGCTCATGCCGGTTTGGTCCCATATTCTACGACGGGGTTTTAGAAGGAACCGCAGCTTTGCTAATAGCCAAATCTCGGTAGGCTGATCCCTACCCCATGGGAAGCCCAAAAAACCACCAACCAGAATAAAAGGTAGCAATATGAGGCCCACAAACCAAACACCCTTACTCCAGGCAAAAAAACTAATATATATACACAATGCAGTCATGCCCAAGAACACAAACTGTTTGAGTGTTAAAGGGCCGACAAACTTATCTTCTGCCTCAATGTCTTGAAGTACTTTATATTGTGCCATGTGTTAATCTCCACTATGCTCCAAAGCCAGCACCTCCTGGGGGTGTTGGTGTTGGAGGGCCAACACTCCCAGGCGTGCCGCCTCCACCGCCTCCACCGCCTCCGCCGCCACGTCCACCAAGGGCTTCCATAGCAGCGCGTTGTGCGTCTTGTGCTTCAGCGGTCTGAATAATTGTTGGTTCAATTGTTTCGGCAATTTTTCGCCACTCAACTTTAGCACCCACGTCATTTCCTGCATAAACTGAAATATTTTGAGTGATTGTATCTCGTATAGCTTTTGCCTCTGGGGTTAATTGACCCGATTCATCGGTTTGTGTCGCTAGTGCCTGGAAGCCCCCGCTAAGTTGTTTAACCATTTGTGCCTTTGCACCCATAATATCCTGTTGTTTGAGTGTTTTGATAAGAGCAACAGAACGTTCGGTTGCCCGGCCCGCTGTTTCAAGATTTGCTCCCGTGCCTGTTCCGGTCTGTATGTCAACACCCTTATTACCCGTAACGCCACTCGAGAAACCCTGACCCTCTTTATATAAAACACCATAACCAGCTTTTAAATCTGGGCGCTGAGCTTGGCCCAGTAGCTGAGCGCGTGTAGCGATTGCTTGTGCCATACCCGTGCCCTGTTCGGCTTCTATGTTGTTTGCCAATCCAGCGATTTCTTCACCGCTTGCAAAACCTTGTCTAGATCGCTCGAACATAGCAGCACCAGCTATATTTGCATAGCCCATCTCTGCGTCACGATGCAAGCTACCTAGTCGACCAGCCGAACCTTCCAGGGCGTTGCCACCGATTCTTTCGGTTTCTGAGTCGGATTGAGAAAGTATATGTGATAGAGTTTGAAAATCCGCCATTGACCTAGGGGAGCCCTTGCTTAATGTTCCATCTCTTTGCGCTGCTAATATTCTTGCTCTAGTACCTTCAGAAAGACTTCCATATGAACCAGATACCGCTGCCAATGCCTCTGCATTAAAGCCCATTCCTTGCAATTCTTGAGAGAGTTTCTGGGTCTGTTCAAGCGCGGTGTGTTCTATCTCGCTACCCATGCGTGCTGCAGTTCTCTGAAAGCCTGGAACACCTGCTTTTCCAAGTTTGTAGGGAATCTTTTCGTCACCATCAAACAGGTAGCCACCGACAGCATTTCCGAAGCGTCCTCTGCGGGTCGATTTATCATATACTCCACCG
>CAYUBG010000071.1:0-2985 GCA_964442995.1 uncultured Candidatus Saccharibacteria bacterium
GGTACCATTTACCGAAACGCCTTCGTACGACCAGTTATTAAATACTAAGCCTCTGATTTGTACAGCATCGCCGTTACTGATACGAATGCCTGTCGACCCAGACGGGGCATTTGCGCCACTAATTTCGATTAGTAACACGCCATTTAGGGGGTTAGGGCTAACGGACGTGTTTGCACTTGCACCAGACTGGGTATACCCATCGATTATTGTGGTGTCGGTTATCGCCGGTAGTTCGGTGCTTGGCTGGATAGTATAACCATTCTGAATACCGTTTATAAAGTCGGCTGTGCCGGAGATATTAAACTTGATTGTTTGTGTACCGGGCGTGTCGTTTGCTTCCTCTATTGCGGCACGCAAGGTACAGTGCCCAGCACCGTCGTCGCAAGTTGCATCTGCAAGGTTAGCGTCTGATCCATCGGCTGTACTATCTACTGTTATGCCGTCGCTAAAGTTGTTATCTAGTGCGAGTGCTTTTGGGGCGGTATCTTGCAGTAATCCCCATAATACGGATGAAAAAACCAAAATGGCGGCAAGTAGGAATAATCTATTTCGTTTGATCATATTTTCACCACGCAAACCTGTAATACGCTTGTGTTTAGTATACCGTATAATGCTTGTTATGAATTATGGCTCCATTATAAGTACAGTATTTATGCTAGGCGTGATCGGTTTTATGGGTGGTTTGTTCTGGTATATGTTTGTAGTGCTACCTGCTCGGTTACGCAAGAATTTTCTACAATTTGCCAGTACTCACAGTCTTGCATATACTCCCATTGCCCAATCACTCGGATATCGTGGTATTCTGCCCGGAAACGCGAGCAATTTAGTAACTGGGCAAGACGCACAAACGCACCGCCAAGTACAGGTTTTCCACTATGTGCATGTTGTAGGAAGTGGAAAAAACCGTAAAGAGTATGATCGCACAGTGTTAGCACTGAATATAAAGCGTACCAACACCCATATTTTTGTCAATTCGCGGGTAAATGATCTGCCAGAGCAGGTAGATTTGGCAAAATCGCAGCGGTTTGCGGCAGAGGGTGATTTTGGCAAGTATTTTGACATATATAGCCCTGAAGGACAGCAGATTCAGGCATTGTCTATTTTTGCCCCAGATGCCATGAGCTTTGTAATGGCAGAGTGCGGCTTTTACGATATCGAGATTGTTGGCGATACATTGTATATATATGACTATAAGCTACGAAGAACCCAACAAGAGCTCGAGGAATTTTACCAACTTGGTAACAAACTGGCTGTAGTACTTGATGATAACGCCCCACGAACGTTGAACATGCAGGGTGCAACCGGCCAGCCGGCGACCAGTGCTGTTACAGCATTAAAAAAATCTACCAACCCCGTGGCGATAGCGCTAGTTCTGATGTTTGTTCTTATGAATTTTGGGCAACGATTATTTATAAAAAATGCCGAGACTGCAGCATTGATTACCCCACTGTTCTCTATCGGTATTATAGTACTAAGCCTGGGTTTTGCTCTTCGGGCTGCACGCTTAAAACAAAACTATTTACGTGATAGGCAAAAGTTCTTTGACTCTAACGTCAAGAAAACATCTGGCAGTACGTAAGGCTCGTAGTAACTGGCAATAGTATGGTTGCTGTTATTTTTTGCTCTTTGCTTTTGATTTTTTGGCGGGTGTCTTTGAGTCGTTTAGTAATACGAGTAGCACGATGCTGGCGATAAGCGCCAAGCCAGCACTTGCACGCATAGTATTAAAAACTATGCTATAGTTGGCAGCTGTTTTGGCCATTTTACCGGCCAAACCTGCTAGCAATGACAAGCTAGCAGCTGCCAAAGCAAGAGCACGAACATTAGTTGGTCGTTTGGCTTGGCCTACCAAACCAATGGCTGTCACGATACAGGCAAGTGCGGCGAGTGAGCCAAAGGCGCGGTGCGCCATTCGTGGGCCGTCTACCAAATCACCCTTGAGTACATAACCTGCAGCTATTGCTAGCATGAGCAATACTATCTGTAATGCCGTTGAATACTTTGCTTTCATAATCCCTCCCTTAGTTAGCGATAGTATAACCTACTTCAGAATGCTTTTATACAAGGAACTATTTAGTAGCTAGTAAATTTCAACAACTTGAAGATGCTTATGCGTCTCTTTGTCTACGTTGTTGTCGTCTTTCCTGTGCTTGAAGCTTTCGGCGTTCGGTACGAGACATGCCAGCATATGGATCGCTAGCAGGTATTTGAGCATCAACCTGAGCTTTTACTACTTCGGCACGTGGGAGTAAAATTGCTCCGGCTAAAAATGCAAAGTTACTATCACTAGGATCCCCGCGCAGTAGTCGCTGGATGGTTTTTCTTGGTTCCTCAGGAATTTCAGTTAGCATATCTTGACCGTGCTTTTGGAGCGCGCCCATTAGGTCTACAATGCCTTCTCGTAGCGTTAGAGGCAGGTCCTGGTACATGGCACGAGGGATTTCTAGGCCACCAAAGTACTGTTTTGTATCGGGAGATTGCATGAGTGCAAATGCAGCAACTGTTCGTAGGCCGGCTGCCCTTGTTTTAGCAATCGTATATTCTGCCAATTCATCAAGATGAAATACTTGGTCATTAGCTTGCGTGTCTAGGATGTGGTGAAAAGCACCAACATGCTTTTCGTAAGATGCTGTGAACTGATCAGAAAAATCGGTATCCAATTTTCTGCCAATAGGGTTTATGACTGCTTGTCGCCGCACGTTTGAACCAGTTTCAATGTAAGCATGGACAAGCGCTAGAGGGTATGAGGGTACGGGCGGAAAGCCATGCTGCCCAATGACATCTTCGTCAACATCAAGTGTAGCTACTTTAAACAAGTCTCCATATAACAACTGCTCGCTAAACGCTTCTGCAGCAGTTGCATCCCCTAGGGGTTCAAATACTGGGTGTACTTCGCCACGCATTATCCACCTACTTTCCAATACGAATAAAGAATAATTATACTACTTTATGTATTCAAGCATTCATAATTCTCTAGCTCTTATT
>CAYUBG010000072.1:0-2895 GCA_964442995.1 uncultured Candidatus Saccharibacteria bacterium
CTTCGCGGGGCACCACAAGGCGGCCAACCTTACCCACCAGAGCAGCAACTTCGTTTGGATATATATTATGTTGCTGTGCAAAAGCCAGTACCAGGCCTATGGCCTCCTGCGAGTCCGCACGTGGGAGTTCGAATCTTGCGGCTGCATCACTCATGGCTGAGCACTCCTAATGCTCTCGGCGACTTGGGAATATCTTGCGGCGTATGCCCTCAAAGGCTTTTCGACGGGCTTGCTGGCGACCGATCTTATCGAGTGCTGTTTGCGCACTCTTGCGGGCACTATCACCCATATCGTCGATAGATACATCGGTAGTATCGCTCCCTTGCTCATCAATTACCTTCATACCTGTTGCTGCAAGTGCTTCTGTAACCGTCTGCCCTATCTGGGTAGGTAGATCTGCTCTCGATCTATTAACATAAATAGCAAGTGACTTTTCCAATTTCTCTTCGTTGCCTGTAATTATTCTGTATGTTTGCTTGTGTACGTCGAATTCGACAGGAACGCCAGCCACATTACCCTTCCACACTTCCAATTCTGGTGAACTTATATCCTCATCCAATGTAGCTTCGGTGGATAAAAACAGTTCGTCTATGAGTTTTTGTGTTCTCTCGGGAACTTCGCCGCGAATGACATATGGATTGCCATATAATTCAGCATGTTCTCCGGGTTCGCCTTGCGCTATGAGCTCTTTTGTTCTGTCGGGCTGCAAAAACAAGATAGCCATTTGTGTCTTTCCTCGAAATTCGCTAGGCCCATCCGATGTATCTATACCATCGTCGGTTATCTTGCCTTCTAATACAAAGACGGAGTCTTCGATACCAGCAACCTGATTTAGGAGAAGTGCATTATAACCTTCAATTACCCGGTACTGCTCTTCGAGTTTTTCGGCACGAGAGATTTCGTTGTCGTCAAATGCTTGCCAAAGATCATCGGGCGATTGTGGAGAATTAGGTTCGGTCATGAGCTATCCTGTTTATGCTTAAAGAGTACGGTAACCTACATAAATTCGCAAGGTTGTCTGAACACATGCTCTGCTTCGAGCGTAAAATATGGCTCATCTCTGCTATGATTGACCCATGAATATTATCGACTTATCTCGTCCAATTAGCGACCAAACACCAGTTTATCCTGGAGACCCGAAAGTATCTATCGAAACGGCTAGCAAGATTGCTACCGAAGGATATACTGATCACCTACTGCACATCGGGACGCATGTTGGCACTCATATTGATGCACCCGCACACATGATTAGTGGCGGTAAAACGCTAGATCAATTCCCTCCAGATAGGTTTATAGGCCGTGGGCGCTACATAGACGCAACGGACGGCTTTACGCTATCAGCAGTTAAGCAAGCGGGTGTAGATCAGGGGGACATCGTGTTGTTTCACACAGGGATGGCCGAACAATATGGCGAAGACGCATACTTCGAGCACTACCCAAGCATTCCTGAAGAAGTCGCACAGTATTTAGTTGCTCAAGAGGTAGCCATTGTTGGCGTGGACATGTGTAGCCCCGATCACGAGCCGTTTGCCATACATAAATTACTACTCGGTGGTGATGTTTTGATTATCGAAAACCTTACAAATCTCGGCCGCCTAGCAAATCATGAATTCGGCATCATGGCACTTCCTTTGCCAGTAGCACTGGATGGTGCACCAGTAAGGGTATTAGCCAACATAGCTTCGTAATGTTCGGACCATCAAGCAAAACAAGCACTTGACTTTTTTTACTTCTTATGTTTATAATATAGTATGATAAAAGCTCCTGATCATTTACTAACATCTGGCGACAATGCTCCTTTGCATGGACATCAGAAATGGCTTTTACGACACCTGAGTAGACGAGCTATAGCCGCCCATGGTACGCCCTCTCGCGATATTACTACTATCCAGCGTGGCGATACTGCCATCACCGAAGTTCCACATCCAGAATATGGCACCCATTTGTATGTGGGCGCCCCTGGAGACGCCAATCCGCATCTTATAGCAGTGGAACCACCTGCAGACGCAGATACGCTCATTCATAAACCAGAGCCAACCATCCCCGTCGATGTAGCGCAGGCGCATATCAATGATCTACGACGCAGTAATAGCCCGAACAACTAAAGCTTGATAAACTGGCGGGCCTTTTGTTTGTCTTTTTGATCGTTCAAAAAGGTATTTATGTCTTTGAAGTTGAACACAATATGTGCACCCTTCACCTTATCGCCTTGTATCTCGGTAGTTTTGACAATTTCTAGCGTTGAGCCAGTGTTTATAGGAGTAGCAGAATACTGGCCTGCTGGTAGCTTGAACAACTCGGCTACTACCTGTGCTGGGATATTTGGATCTGTTTTGGCAATTAGCGTACCGAAATCACCACCAGCTTCTTTGCTTGGGTCATCTGAGTACTTCTTGGCCGTGGCCGCAAAATCCGCCCCACCCTTTAGTTCTTGGACGGCAGCACTTGCCCGCTGCACAGTGGCAGGATCTAGTACGGGCAGCAACTTATCGGACAAAAGCCTTTGTGCCAAACTGCGTTTAAAATCGTCTATAGACCAGCCAAAATTATCTTTGATGACGTCTTCAAAAACTTTGTTATTGTTCCCTAGCCGATTCTGCTGTCGAACCACAGCTAGTTCTTCTTCGACGTCTTTTTCGCTGACAGAAACTTTGTTTGCTTTTGCAAGCTGCTTGACGTAGGCATCGGCGATCACCTTCTCAAGAGCACGTTTTTTGAATTGCTCTAGCTGCTGCCTGCCTGACTCACTCTTAAAATCAAGTTTTTGTTGATCTTGGTAAAAATGTATGTAGTGTTTGAGCTCGAATAAATAGCTTTCGTAGGACACGAAATCTGGCCCCGCTTTTGCCACTGGAAACGGAATTACCTGCGTTACGCGATACAAAAATGTCGAGT
>CAYUBG010000073.1:0-400 GCA_964442995.1 uncultured Candidatus Saccharibacteria bacterium
GCATATGCATAATAAAGTATGTACAACACCCAAATATTGTTTATTTTTATTATTTAGGTAATAATAAAAAGATTTATCTTCAAAAAAAGATCCATGGTTATTCTTTGCCGGGCAAAGTCATGTGCATATTCAAATTGCTGCTAGCCCAACAGAAACGGGCCTTATAACAACCAACCCTCAACAAACTCAGCAAATTCAACAAGGGGAGCTTAATCAACCTCAGGGTACTATTGACTTAGCCAACAGGCTAACGCCAGGAGTATAATTGACCTAAATGCCAAAAGATCGACAAAAAAAACCAGGCTTATACGATGATAACACTCCGGAATGGCGGACGAGTTTAGTTGATGACGCAGAGCAAGACGAAACCGAGGCGGAAGATGCTATTGGAGATGGTGCA
>CAYUBG010000073.1:410-1930 GCA_964442995.1 uncultured Candidatus Saccharibacteria bacterium
ATCCACAAGAATCCGACCAGGAGCAATCAGAAGATGAAGAGAACCAGTTTGTATACAAAAACGACAAAGGGTCTTCGTTTGGCTCTCTTTTTAAGCGATCTTCGCGAAAAAAACTACTATTAGCCGTCATACCCGTGGTTGCAATACTTACGGTCGCACTATCTATTCTGTCGTTCTTTGGCGACTTAAAAGCCATACACTTTGCGACGGTTCTTAGGGGTACTGGTTTTGCTAGCTCGCAATTAGTCATGCGATCAATGTTCGCTGATAATGCATTTAATATTGCGGTTCTTTCTGACGATAGCGTTGGAACACTGGATAGACCAGCTCGGACAATGCTGGACAGATTGCGAGGCATTAATGTTGAGAAAGTAATGAAAGACCTTGGCCGAAGTGAAGACGCTTTTAAAATAATAACAAACAATAAGGGTAAGTCGATTGGCTTCGAGGTACAGGGCAAAAGATATTTGCATGATGATGTAGCAAAGGAACTGTTTGGCAAGGAGTTTAAAGAAGCTTCATTCAGGGAGCGTCTCACTATTAAAAACCAAATACTCCAGAATGCATCAGATGCAATGGCAGACACACTGAGCGTTGAGTCTAGGTCATTTCAAAATTCGTTTTTCAAAGGGTTTCGTGAGTATTTCAATATTCGCACATCCAAGTGGGCAATAAAAGCCAGGGACTTTGCTGGAAAAAGCCCAAAAGAAGCACTACAACTAGAAAGAGAACAATCACTGAATAATGTCGAGAGTGGCGATAAAGTGCCAATACCTAAGACCGAAGAAGAGGCAACCCGCAATCATGAGCGAGCAAAAGCAAACCGAGAAGGCTCTGGTATCGATGATATAGATAAAGTTGCCCAGGGAACAGATGATGCCATAGTTAATGATGTAAAAAAGGGGCTGAACCTGCGAACAAAAGAATGGGTGAACACTTCCTTGAGTGAACGAGGAATCGACATAGGAAAATTAAATGACACACTTGGCAAGGCAAGCATATTGGTTTTTGTGATGACGATTTACTGTGTCGCCCGCGACTTAGATAAATCTATTACAGCAATGAACGTTGAGAAAGAAGCAAAAGCACAGCGGATGGCGCATGAAATCCAGACCCAGGCAGACCAAATTAAAGATGGGAGCACCGTGGCAGAAGCAGTTTCTGCGGCAAACACAACATGGGATTCACACGGCAACACGCCTGGCGCAGAAAAATCCCCGTTGTATTTACAGGCAATCGGTGACGACCCGAGCACAGCACCAAAGGAATCGTTTGAGGGCATACCCACTGGGCAAGTTGCAGCAAACCCAATTCATGAAATTTTTACATGGTTAGACGGACTGTTGGCTGGTGGGTTTGTTACTAAACTCGATCCAACAGGACTTGCAGATAAAGGCAGGGATGCAGTAATTGGAGCTGCTTGCTCTGTAGTTCTTAATCCGTGGGTAATGGGTGCCGTTGCAGGAATAGACATCATTGTGTCGGTCGTTGGTGGACTTTCTAGTGGTGGATTAACCGAG
>CAYUBG010000073.1:1965-2555 GCA_964442995.1 uncultured Candidatus Saccharibacteria bacterium
TTGGTGTTGTTGGTGGAAATATTCTGGGAGAATGGATAGACAAGGCAATTAAAAACTGGGCGGGGGCAGACTTTACGGGAGTAGAGTCTGGTACAGACAAATATAGTGCTGGTGCCGTAGCAACAGACTCTATGAATAGTCATGTGGGGCGTGGCGTCGCATATGGTCGCAAGCTCAATAACGATGAATCTGCTAATGCAAAAAAAACAGCCTTGCTCGACCTACGAAGAAGAAGTGAAGAAGGTTCTGTATACCATAAATACCTGGCAATAGATAACCCTTATTCATTAATAGGCAGGGCGTCAGTATACGCGCCGTCAACAAGGGATGGGTCAATTGCAGAGATCGCTTCTGCGCCAAAAACACTCATCAACCAGGTTGGAAGCATGCTGCGGGGCAAAGGGATGCTGGAGTCGTTAATAGCATCGTTTACACTGCAAAAACGAGTTTATGCGGCGGATGGGATAAATTATCTGGTCGAAAACAATTTCTTTAATGTTGATCAATGGGGATGGACAACAGAAGAACTCAATAAGGTTCGCTCTGAGGAAAGCTACTCGTTATTACAAAACGAATCCTGGGTAGCAAAG
>CAYUBG010000073.1:2565-2855 GCA_964442995.1 uncultured Candidatus Saccharibacteria bacterium
GGCCAGTGCGGTTGGCTTACCCGAAGAATGTAATGACCCGAGCTTTCTTAGCTCAGAAAAAGCACTCCATTGGCGTGTAAGTAGATTGAATAGCAGTATAATCGACCAGTTATCTGATAAGGAAGATGAAGAGACCACCACACCTACAACAATAGATCCCGTAGTTACTAGCGATACCTCGAACATGAGCTGTGCCGCCGGCACCGACGCAGGGGTTGCTGATGGCTATAAAGGTGGTGCACTGATAAAAATTAGACTTTGCAAAGTCCAAGGTATCACTGTTAATGCTG
>CAYUBG010000074.1:0-2774 GCA_964442995.1 uncultured Candidatus Saccharibacteria bacterium
CGGTGACTGTTGCCTATGAATACTATGTGCGACTGCTGCAGAAATTAGATGAATCACCAGCCGAGCAAATCAAACAAGAACGCATTCGTGTACCAGACTACATTAAGTTATGGCTATTAATTCGGGTTAGGGCAGGGCTACTATGAAAGCGATCGTTATTGGGGGTGGTGCCGGCGGACTCGCAGTGGCAAACCTACTCGCCAAGCAAGGTTACGAGGTGGAGCTAATTGAAAAGAATGCTCAATTGGGTGGACGTATGGGTTGCCTTCGGCGAGATGGATTCACCTTCGATACGGGGCCATCCTGGTATTTGATGCCCGAAGTTTTCGATCACTACTTTAGTCTCCTGGGTCGGCGAACGGCGGATTATTATGATCTACAAAAATTAAACCCAGCCTACAAAGTGTTCTTTGATTATGCTAAACCGGTTATCGTAAAAGGCAATGCCCGGGAGGACGCCAAGTTATTTGAGTCCTTAGAAGGAGGTGCCGGCGCAAAAATAGTACGTTATGTACAAGAATCGAAGCTAATCTATCAGCTTGCTTTAGATTACTTTTTATACAATCCGTTTCGTTCATTGCGTTCACTTATGGCATTGCCCATTGTACGCAATTCTCACAGGCTATTTAGTGGGCTGTTTATGCCATTACATCAATTTGTAGCCAAACAGTTCCGCAGCAAACAGTTGCAGCAGATACTCGAATACTCAATGGTTTTTCTTGGTACATCGCCATTTTCTGCACCCTCCTTATACCGACTCATGAGCTACCTGGATTTTGAACAAGGTGTGTTTTTCCCTAAGGGCGGGATGATCAAGGTCACTGATGCGTTGGTAACGGTGGGTAAAGAGTTGGGTGTGGTACATAGGCTGGGTGCATCTGTGGACGAAATAGTCGTCGATCAGGGAATCGCCAAGGGCGTTCGTGTTGGCAAAAAGATACATCGTGCGGATATAGTTGTGTCGAATGCGGATCTTGCATTCACTGAGACAAGGCTACTGCGCGAACAATACCAAACCTATCCCCAAGCCTACTGGGATAAACGCAAGGCCGCGCCATCGGCACTGCTGCTGTACATCGGGATAAAAGGTAGTCTTCCACAACTAAAGCATCACAATCTGCTATTTATCGAAGACTGGAAGAAGAATTTTGCTGATATTTACACTGCAAAATATTGGCCCGAGAAAGCATCGATGTATGTCAGTAGGACATCAGCGAGCGATCCGGCTGTGGCACCAAAGGGTCACGAAAATATTTTCATACTAGTCCCATTACCACCAGCCATGAAATTGGACAATCAGACAGAGAGTAAACTTGTCGATCGATATCTAAAGCAACTAGAACAAACGACCGGAATATCTGACTTCCGTAAGCGCATCGTAAGCCTTGAAGTTCGTGGACCAAGTTACTTTGCCAAAGATTTCAACGCATGGCAGTATTCTGCCCTTGGCTTAAACCATCAATTGCGACAGAGTGCCTTTATGCGACCCAGTGTTCGTAGTAAAAAAGTTGAAAATCTATACTACGTTGGTGGCATGACACAGCCGGGCATTGGCATACCGATGTGCCTAATCAGCGCCGAGCTGGTAATTAAACATCTTTCTAACGATAGATCTCCCGGCCCAATATCAGGCGAATTGGAGCAGCTGTGAGTGTCTTGTATCTGCTGTTCATTCTTACAGTGATTGGCTGCTTAACGCTAATTGACTATCGCTACAAGTTGGTATATTTTGCTCGTCAACGACAAGCTATCAAAACTATAGCCATTGCAGTAACACTATTTATTGTGTGGGACGTTTTGGGTATTCTGCTGCAAATCTTCTACATTGGATCTAGCCAATACTTACTTGGCTTGCGAATTGGCCAGTTCCCGCTTGAAGAGCTGGGCTTTTTGACAGTGCTTTGTTATCAGGCCTTACTGATTTTTACCTTTTTACAAAAAAGAGGGCAAGCAGAAAAATGATGCGCTATACAGTACTGAATCTTGTGGTTATACTCGGGGTACTATCGGCAGTATACGCAGCAAAACCATCCAAACTAATACAAGTGCGAATGTTACAAACGGCTGCGATCATGATGTTATTTACTGCGGTTTTTGATCCGCTGATCATTCGATACGGGATTGTTGCATATAGTCGCGAATATACGCTCGGCATCAATTTTATTGTTGCTCCTGTAGAAGATTTTGCGTATGCATTCGTTGCTGGTTTGTTGGTGCCATTGATATGGAGAAAGTATGAAAAAAACGACTAGGTACAGTGCTCTAGATAAAATAAAGATTTTACTGTGGTCCTCGCGGCCTGTTTCGTGGATAAATACAGCTTTTCCGTTTGCTATTGGCTATTTGTTTGTGAGGGGTGTTCACAATATACCGCTAGTGTTTTGGCTCGGAACTTTGTACTTTTTGATCCCCTACAACATGCTGGTGTATGTCATAAACGACGTATTTGATTACGAGTCTGATTTACGTAACCCGCGTAAAGGCGGGGTAGAGGGGGCGCTTTTACCCAAGCAATTACACCCGTTTATGCTGAAGGCGACAATTGCATGCAATCTGCCGTTTATTGCCTATCTGCTGTATTGCAGCAATACATTGAGTGTAGTTGTGCTGGCGTTATGTATTTTTGATGCGCTCGCTTATAGCGTTCCGTTATTACGTTTCAAAGAGCGACCATTCATAGATTCAATATCGTCAAGTATTCATTTTGTTAGTCCGCTTCTATTTGCACTTAGCTTGCTCAATGCCTTTTCTGGTAACTGGTTATATATCGTCGC
>CAYUBG010000075.1:0-2738 GCA_964442995.1 uncultured Candidatus Saccharibacteria bacterium
AAATATAAGGTTCAAAACAATACGGCGCTCTATATCTTTTCGATGCCAAAATTTTGACTGCGGGATGTTTGTTCTGACCACCGTATTCATGTGTTTACTAAAGAAGTTCTGCTCTCGCTTTTCCTGGATAAAACTTTTGACGACTTTTATCTGGCCGATGGCCTCTGCAAAACGACCGCTGGCGATATCGGTATGAAGATTCTTCTTGGCCTGATAGTTCTGCCACGTATTACTAGTACGAAACGTCATCCAAGTATAGATGGGGTACAGTGTTAATAACATCAAGGCAACCGGCCAGCTGTAATATGCCACCACAATTAGTGCAAATATAGTGCTAAAAATGAATTGTAAAAAGTTATTACTCATCATTTGCATAAAGTTGCTAATCTGAGTCACCGATCTGTTCAGGCGACTAATTACTTTACCGGTTAGTTCGGTATCAAAATACTGTTGCGGCAAGCTCAGCAAGTGTTGATAGTATCGCTCGCCCAAAATTTTATTGAGCTTAGCAGACATTTGGTCACCCAGATACCCACCAATGTTACTAAAGATGTTGCTCAATAGGTCTATAACAAATATACCTACCGCCAGCCACACTACATAACTAACTCGTGCGCCACTTCCCTTTCGAATCTCGTCAATTGCCCAGCCACTTAGCATTGGCTGCAATAAGTTCATCAACGACAGCGCTACCGTAAATACCCCAATAGCCGCGTAATAACGCCACAGCGATGCGGTGAATCGTATAATTCTTGCGATGTGTTTCATACTATACTCGTTCGGCAAGTGCCTGTTTTTGAATTGCCAGCACGACTTGCTCGACAAGAGAATTTGACTCATCGATTGTTAGTGTACGGTCTGGGTGAGAGAAATCGATTCGGTAGGTAATGTTGCGCGATGATTGCTGATCGTCAGCCCGAAATATGTTGGTAGCATGGATCGTAGCCACGATGCCGTGCGGCTGGCTGGCCTGACTCAAGGCCGCTTCAACAGCAGATGTTAACTGAGAGTAAGAGACAGGGTTCATGGTACGGAAGGTGATATCAGCCGATACACCAGGAAAGCGCGATAGCACTTGGTAGGTTTTTTGAGGCCTAGCCACCGCGAGCAATTCATCCAGCCCCAGCTCGGCACCAGCAGTGAACACCGGTAGCTTGAGGGCTTGCATAACAGATTGGCGATATTCACCAACAATGCCTAAGATAGTACCCGCAGACGAATCTTTAATGATTGCCGATCTACTCTTTTCGAATGGCTTAGCCACGGCGTAGTTTAGATCGTTAGTAATTGGCTCGTACGTTGCCGTCACTCCAAACTGGCCCAGCAAAAAGTCTACATACTGTTTGGCCTGGTAAAATGCAGAACCGCTAAATGCTTTGGATTGCTTATTACTGGCCGATACCACCAACGCCAAAGAATTAAACTCTTTGGGGACTTGCTCATCGCCGTCATTTGTATGAGTCTTTGTGTGCACTTTACCCATCTCGAAAACCGCCAATTGTTCGTGGCCAGCACGTATGTTTTTGTACACTTTATCAAGCAAGCTTGGGGTAATGCTTAGGCGATAATACTGCAAGTCTGGGCTTAGAGCGTTGCTAAGGCGATAGGCTTGGTCGGAATCCTGGCCAACCTTGGTTAGTAAGTTGCCATGAACAAAGCTGTACGAAAGCACTTCGTTAGCACCGGCCCGCGCCAAATCATCACGCACACGATATTTAAGAGCCAGCATAGAATCTATCGGAGCAGGTTTTGTTGTCCTTACTGGTAAAGTAATTGGCAAATCAGCAAAGCCGTGTAAGCGACCTACTTCTTCTACTACATCCTCAGGTAGTTCTATGTCAGTTCGCCAGAACGGCGCTAATACAGTTAGGTTATCACCATCGTCATCAACGCTAATCTCTACGTTTTCTAGTAGTTTTTTCATGTCCGCCGCTGACAGATTTGAGCCCAAACGTTCATTAATAAATGTTGCTGAAACTTCGATTGGTTTGTTGATAGTTGCGGGACTAAATATCTTATCGTCCAAGTTCTTAACATCTTTGATAGTGCCCGACACAGTACCTCCAGCGTATTCGCGGACCTGCTGGGCAGCATAGGCGATAATTCGGTCGTTCTGCAACGGGCTTTGGCCCTTGTTGAACCGAGTCACGGCATCGGTGAATAACCCGAGCTTCATGCTAGTTCGGCGGATGTTGTACATGTCGAAGGTAGCGCATTCTAGGATGATGTTTTTGGTATACTCATCCACTTCAGTGTCGGCCCCTCCCATCACGCCGGCCACGCCGACAGCTTCTTTGTCAGTGGCGATAACTACTACCGATGGATCAAGCGTAATTGTTTTCCCGCTTAGCAGTTTTAGTTTTTCGTCTTTGCTAGCTGCACGTGCTACCAATGTTGGTGTGCTACCACTACGAGCTTTGACCTTATCGTAATCATAGGCATGTAATGGCTGGCCAGTCAGATGCATTACAAAATTGGTTATATCTACGATGTTATTAATGGGCCGTATACCAACTCGGGCGAGGCCGGCTTGCATCCAAATAGGGCTTGGGCCAACTTTGACGTCTTTAATGGCTAACGCCATAAATCGCGGTACTAAATCTTCGGCAGTCACTCGTACTTCCAATGGCAAACCACTCACGTTCGAGAATTTCGGCGTAGCAGTATACCAGTCTGGGCTCTTGAACTTCAACCCACTAATGCCTGCTAGTTCGCGTGCTACGCCAAGGTTACCAAAG
>CAYUBG010000076.1:0-2737 GCA_964442995.1 uncultured Candidatus Saccharibacteria bacterium
TCGCGCCCAACTGCGACGATACCTTCTGTTGGCAAAAAACTGGCCATAGCCCTACCGACACGTTCTGCTACGTCGTTTGTTAACTCTGTTCCAACTTTACCCCGAACATCATATGCTTTGAAGATGCTTGCAATGTCTGACACATGAACCTCCATGTTACCTATTTATCATAACAAGATTGACGAATATTAACAGGGATAGTAGCATTAATCCTTAACGAGCTATGAGAAAACTTCCAATACAGCTACCTATTGCTATTCGAAAGAATAAATTACCGGTTAGTCTGCGAACACAAAGTGATGAATTAAAGTATAGTCGCATTAAGAAAACAAAACCAACAAAACATCTTTTAGACGAGCCACGATTAAAGGAGTGGAAACATTGGGCATTGATACACAATGAATTTCCATACAGTGCTGCTTTTAAAATACATCATCTACTAATACCAACGCGAGTTGCGAGTGACAAAGACCTTACTTCTGCCGAGAAAGCAGAACTTAATAACATATTGGTTGAGTTGAGCGACAACTACGACTGTCTATTAGTGAATTTCAAGAGCAAGCAATCAATACGAAGCCATTTCCACGTGCATCTATTGACCTATAAAGACAAACGACGACAACTAAAAATATAGTTAACAAATTAGCGAATTAGCTGGGAAATTTTTGTTTTGAAGCTGATCACTGAGAATTTTGTTGATGACTTTATGATCGATTGAGAATTAAAAGTGGATAATCGAAATCTTTTAATGGCTTTTTTGACCGAGTCAACAGATTGTTGCTCAAAAAATAGGCCGTTTTTGCCGTCTTGGACGTAGTCGAGAGCGCCACCGGCTTTGTAGGCGATTATTGGTGTGCCAGCAGCAAGTGCCTCGACAGGTGCTACACCAAAATCTTCTTCGGCAGCGAACAGAAACGCCTCTGCGCTGCCAACAGCCTGGGCAACTTGTTCGTCGGAATAGTCAGTAGCAAAACGAACGCTTGGGCCGGCCATAAGTGATAGTTTTTGATGCTCCGGACCGTTGCCAATACACAGTAGCGGTAGATTGAGCTGTGTACACGCTTGTACGATAAACTCGGTATGTTTGTAGGGTGTTTGACGACCTACCGTAACCAATCCACTACGGGTTTTGCTTGCATGCTCGGCAAATGATTTGGTATTGACCGGTGGATGCACAACGGTAGAGTCACGGCCATAAAACTTTTTGATGTCTTTTTGGATGTGGGTGGAGTTGGCCATAAACTGATCAACCTTTTGGGCTGCTTGGTAATCTCGCTTACGTAATGGGCCAATGAGTATCCTTAACCCAAGTCGTGCAAACGGGTTAAAAATACCAAAACCAGGATTTTTGCGGTACTGATTATAGTGACGCCAATAGAAGTGTGTGGGGGAGTGGCAGTAGCAAATGTGCTTGGTATTTTGCGGTACTCTTACTTGCTTTGCTTCGCCATTACCTGTGCTGCTGATGACGATATCAAATAAGGAGAGATCCAAGCTACGAAACCAATGACTACGTAGGAGAGGGAGGTATTTACGCATTGGGCCAAAAGGCCAGCGTTGCAGGTAGCCAGTGACTACTTTGTTATCGAGCGTCTGTCGCCACTCGGGGGTGCAGTATGAAGTATAAATTGGTGCTTCAGGAAACAGCTTATGTAGTTCGAGCACCACGCGTTCTGCACCACCGCCAACCAGCCAGTCGTGCACAATCGCAACTTTTTTGCCCGAAGCAGTAACCATGTCTATTCGGCTCCGTTGCCAGTCATGACAGCTCGAAGGGTTTTGGTAAGTATGGAAATATCCAGCCAAAAGCTCCAATTCTGGACATAGTACACATCGAGTCTTCGCCGTTCTTCAAAGCTGATATTGCGCCTACCAGAAATTTGCGCCAAACCAGTAAGTCCGGATTTAACACTGAGAATTGCATGTTTTTTGTCGTAAGCGTTGAGTTCTTCTGGCACAAGTGCACGAGGCCCTACTAGGCTGATATCGCCACGAACAACATTCCAAAGTTGTGGCAACTCATCCAAGCTTGTTTTTCGTAAGAACCTGCCAATACCAGAAATTCTTGGATCGTTAGGCAAGAAATCGCCGTTGTCTCGATATTTTTTGATCAGCTCTGGCTTGCCCATTTTTGCAAATGCGGCCTCGGGCGACAGGCCATTGTATGCAGCTTTGTGTGTGCGGAACTTATATACCGTAAATTCCCGGTTGAAGCGAGTAAGTCGTTTCTGTCGCAGGAATACAGGGCCACCAGAATCGGCTAGTGCTATGAGTGCGCAAATAATGTTGATAATAGGCAAACAAACAATAAGTAGTAGTCCGCCGGCGATGAGGTCGAACATGCGCTTGGCTATACGTCCCCAGCCTACCAGAGCGGTTTGATGGACGGCAATCATCGGCAGGCCGGCAAACAGGTCTACAGTAATATTGCCGAAGAATAGGTCGCTATTGCCAGGAACAAATCGATACGATGCGTGCTGTGTTTGAGCATATTGTAGTATTTCGTTATTGAGCTTTTGATTGGTAAACAGTTCTGTTTGGATGATGCTGTGAATCGGTTTTTTGATATGAGACAACGCATCTTCAAACGTTCGATACGTTTTGAAGTAACGAGATTGCCGGCTACTGACTGCGGCGAGTACCTTTTGACCTGTTGCCGGTGTGTTGCGGATTGCATCACCAATCTCGTCGGTGATGGCTGTACTGCCAATAATAAGTACATTACTAACTCCAAAGC
>CAYUBG010000077.1:0-2698 GCA_964442995.1 uncultured Candidatus Saccharibacteria bacterium
GGTCGGACCCAGCGTTGTCTCGGTTAATGTTACGAGCCAGGGGGCAGACACCTTTTTTGGCTATTCTGGAGATCAGCAAAGTGCAGGTACGGGTTTTATATTGAATACGGACGGGATAATTGTGACGAACCGTCATGTAGTACCGGCGGGCTCCACCGCTGTGAGTGTTACGTTGTCTGATGGTACAAAGCTCGACAAAGTGTCGGTCATCGGTAGGACAAATGACAACGATTCATTGGATGTAGCTTTTCTCAAAGTTACAGATTTGAAAGGCAAAAAGTTAACACCTGCGACATTAGGTGATTCTAGTAAAGTGCAAGTTGGCGACAAAGTGATTGCAATTGGTAATGCGCTTGGCCAGTTTCAGAATACGGTAACGAGCGGCATCATCTCGGGTTATGGAAGAAGTGTTCAGGCAGGTGACGGTTCTGGCGGTTCCAGCGAGACCCTTCAGAATCTATTTCAGACCGATACCGCAATCAATCGTGGAAACTCTGGTGGTCCGCTCGTGAATACGAGTGGTGAGGTGATTGGAATTAATACAGCTGTAGCCGGAAATGCAGAGAATATTGGCTTTGCAATACCCATCAACGACATCCAAGGTCTCATAAAGAGTGTCCTGCGTGACGGTAAACTATTGCGACCATATCTAGGCGTGCGGTATGTATCCCTGACTGATGACTATGCGTACCAATATAATCTTAGCGTAAAACGAGGGGCTTACTTGGCGCCTTCTAGTACGGGGCAGACCAGTGTCTTGGCTAATAGCCCTGCAGATAAAGCTGGTCTAAAAGAGAAAGATATAATTACAAAGATTGACGGTACAGCTATTGACGAGAATAATAGTCTAACCTCCATCCTGGGACGCAAATCAGTGGGCGATAAAATTTCTCTGACAATAATTCGTGACGGAAAAGAACAAAAACTAACAACAACGCTCGAAGCAGCACCAAATCAATAAATATAGCTAAACTGTTGTATAAGTTGACGTGTTGCTACGAGCCTGTAATTGTATGTCAGCGCAATGTCGGCCAGTGCTCCGTGCTGAATTTCTAGTGACTCAGTTACCACTTGGGGAACCGGATATTTTCGTGTCGATAGTTGCCTGAACAATTCTTTGTAGGCCTCTAAGCCATCATTACCAGCAAAAAGTGCCAAGGGTGGTTCGTGTGCTAAATCTGCTTTTGCGTGTAGTGATGTGGGTACATACGGTAGATTCGAAACAATTATATCGTAGCGATGGTTATCATTGGTCAGGAGGTCTTGCCTAGAAAACTGTACAGTATCTGCAGTTAGTAGCTTTGCGTTGGTTTTTGCAACTTCAAGGGCGGTGAGGCTAATGTCTGTAGCGGTAATCTTCCAGTTTGGTCGCTCCAAGGCGAGGGTTATGGCTAGTGCGCCAGAGCCCGTCCCAATATCGAGTACTCGAAGTGGCTTGTCGGCCACGCCGTCAAGTTGGAGTATATGCTCGATAAGTTGTTCTGTTTCTGGCCGTGGTACCAGTACATCTGGGGTTACATAAAAATTTCGACCATAAAAATCCCGGTGTTTAATCAGGTAGGCAATCGGTACATTTTGTGTTCGTTGTTCGATGAGCTGCTTGAACTCACTTAGTTGTGGGCTGCTAATCTCATGCTCGGGGTGACTTAATATCCAGGCCTTATCTTTATCAATGACATGACCCAATAAAATAAGTGCATCAAGTCGAGCAGAGGTAATATTTGCTGCTGTGAGCTGTTGCTGCCCCAGGGAAGCCAGGTTACGAACGTTCGTTGGCTTCAAGCTGCTTCTCATAATCTTGCAGGGCATCCACTAGATCATCGATGTCGCCATTGAGTGCGGCGGGGATATTGCTCCTACTGTAACCAATGCGATGGTCGGTAATTCGATCTTGAGGGAAGTTATAGGTTCGGATTTTTTCGCTGCGATCACCGCTCCCGATGAGCTTCTTGCGGGCATCGCTTAATTGTTTTTGCTCTTCCTCAATCTTGATCTGTAGTAGTCGAGAACGTAAAACTCCCATGGCTTTATCTTTATTTTTGATCTGGCTTTTTTCGTCCTGACAAGTAACCACCAGGCCAGAAGGTAGGTGTGTAATTCGCACAGCTGAGTCGGTGGTGTTTACGCTCTGTCCACCGTGGCCGCTGCTGCGATATACGTCGATTCGAAGGTCATTCGGATTAATTTCTACATCCGTTTCTTCGGCTTCCGGTAATACCGAGACTGTCACGGTACTAGTGTGGATACGGCCCTGGCTCTCGGTGCTAGGTACCCGCTGGACTCGATGAACACCAGCTTCAAACTTCAGGTAGCGGTAGACGTCTGTGCCACGCATAGCGAATATGACTTCTTTAAAGCCACCCACTTCGCTAGGGCTTTCGCTAATCAGCTCAATTTTGTAGCCTTTTGTTTCTGCCCAGCGGTTGTACATACGAAATAAATCACCGGCAAATAAGCTCGCTTCATCACCACCGGCAGCGGCTCGAACCTCGACAATAGCATCTTTTTCATCATTGGGGTCTTTGGGCGTTAATAATTCAGCCAGCTCAGCTTCGACTGCTTGCAGGCGCGTCTCGGACTGACCAATATCCTCCTTGGCTAACTCTGCCAATTCTTTGTCACTACCGCTTAGCAGCTCTTTAGCCTCTAGGATTTGCTTGTCCAGGTTTTGTTTTTCGTCAAATAGGTCAATTATCTG
>CAYUBG010000078.1:0-2659 GCA_964442995.1 uncultured Candidatus Saccharibacteria bacterium
GGTATTAGGCAATCGATAATATCTGACACACTAAATAAGCCGATAATGTCTGTATCTTTGTTTGACTTAGAAAAAGTCAATACCAGTGAATTTTATGACGTCCGTAACCGATCGATTTCTCGTCAGTTAGGTAAACTTCTGGGTTTTGAAATTGCTTCAGATGGGGCAAGGCAGCATCCTTTGGTGCATGCACTGGCTGAAGATCCGCACATCAAGCCAGAAAAAATTATGTCGTTAGCTCGTGCTGTTTCAGGATTTGAGGATGTATTTGATGAAGACGCTGGTAACTGGGAAGGTTATACGCTTGGCGAGCATACAGAGACGGCACTGCGCAATTTTGACGAAAACTTTGCAGACAAATTACCGGTTGAGTTGCTAGCTCCAATGCGTCTTGCTTTGTTGACTCATGACATTGGCAAGGCTGTGGCTCGTAAGTCTGGCCACGGTCGTATGGAAAAAGAGTATAACCAGGCTTACGCTTTAAACTTTATGCGTACGCTTGCTGTGCCCGACCAAACGCAGAAATTGATCATATCACTCATTGGTGACGGCATAGACCTCGCATTTAAAACGTATATACGCAATCAGCCCGAAGGTGAACTCGACAGTTATGCTCGTCAACAACTACAAGAAATTTGGCGTGAACCAAATCCAGACCCAGAAGCCATAACTGGCTATAAGGTTATAAGTAGAATTATGCTCATTTGTGACGGTGGTGCGTATACAAGTATGGCGGTGACGAGGGGGGCTGATGGTTCATACTACAGAAATGCCCCATCATTTAATGCGAGCTTTGCACGACCGCATGACCCAGGTTACCGCAGACATAAACTCGCAACAAAACCAGATGAAGAGAGGGCCCCAAAGTCACATAGGCGAACAGATACTCGGCCCCCCTCGAGGGTGCGTGTTTCACCCGGCCGACATAAGGGTATAAGAGCAACTATTTAAGAGTTATCAGTTATAATCACCGCTGTATGATTACTGTACTAACTGGAGCTAATGCGTACTTACTGTCTGAGACAAAAAAACGTATTGTCGATGACTTCATTCGCCAGAACGGATCAACAGCAGTCGAAGTGGTTAATGCATCTGATTTGACCGTAAAACAACTAGTAGCAAGCATGCAGGCTCGTTCGCTATTTTCTGAAAAGCGCCTATTGATCATCAACGACTTAAGTGTGAACAAAAACATAACAGAGCACATCCAAGATGTACTCGATGCGGATAATGTAGATACTGTGGCCTTAATTGTTGAGCAAAAATTCGATAAACGGACAGCGCTTTATAAGCTCTTAAAACAGAAAACTGATTTTCGGGTTTTTGATGAGCTAAACGAACAGGCACTAATTAATTGGATAGTAGAATATGCCAAAGATCGCAACGGTAAGCTTTCACATATAGATGCTCAGTACATACTGCAACGAGTTGGCGTGGACCAACTTCGCTTAGCGAATGAAATAGATAAGCTTGCACTTTATAACTCAGTGATCAGCAAAAAAACCATAGATATGCTAACAGTTGAGTCGGTGCATAGTACGGTTTTTAATTTGTTGGACGCCGCTTTTGCTGGTCAGACAAAGAAAACCCTAGAGCTTTACCGGGAACAGCGTCAGGCAAAAGTGGAGCCTCAGGCCATTTTAGGTATGCTTGGCTGGCAGTTGCATATTTTGGCACTTGTAAAAAGTGCAGAGCAGCAGCATGCAGATGAAATAGCACGGCAGGCGAAAATCAGTCCGTTTGTGGTGAGGAAGACGATGACACTGGCAAAGAACCGCACTATTGATGACGTCAGAAATCTTGTTCGTCGCGTGCTAGATGTAGACATTCAACTAAAAAGCGCGTCAATCAATGCTGATGACGCGCTTCAGGAGCTACTATTAGAGATTACTTCTTTGTAGTTGTCTTTTTAGTCGTGGTTTTCTTTGGTGCAGCTTTCTTTGGAGCTGCCTTCTTTACGCTAGTTTTGGCTGTTTTGGCTGGCTTTGTGCCTGCAGCCTTTGCTTTTGCAGCGAGCTGACTCTTTTTGCGGGCCGCCTTGTTTTTGCTGATTACGCCTTTTTTTACTGCTTTATCAAGTGCACTTTGTGCTTTACGTGCATCTTCACCCTTAAGACTTGCGGCAAAAGCTTTGATGCTCTCTCGGATTGTGCGTTTTGTTTTGCTGTTACGAATGGCTGCTTTCTTAGCAACACGAACTCGCTTTTTTGCTGACTTAATAATTGGCATGGTTTTCCTTATGATTAGATTTGTTTAAATCAAGCACGAACTATATCAGATAACTACCTCTGTTGTAAAGAGGCTATACTAAATAGATCGTAACGGGTATAATTTGATAGACAAGCATAACCATATATGGTAGGCTCGCTCGTAGAGGATAAAATAAAAAACAAGAGAATAAATGGACCCAAATACGCCACTCCAGCCCTATGTACCACCAAATTCTGGTGGCTCTAGTGGGTCGGTGTCACCGCCCATGCCGCCTCTAACACCGTATACTCCGCCAGCGGGGGCCGCTCCTATGACCCCGGCCAACCCAGCTAGTTTTGGCGAACCGCCGTCTGCTGGTCCAATCTCATCACAGGCTCCGTTACCAGCTTCGCCAATGCCAATGCCAACCCCAGAACCTCTTGGCCCAATACCAACAACCACACCATCA
>CAYUBG010000079.1:0-282 GCA_964442995.1 uncultured Candidatus Saccharibacteria bacterium
ATTACCAGCTGGCACACTAGATAGCCTGCTAAAAGATCCTGCCAAACTAAAAGCCATCCTAACCTACCATGTTGTAAGCGGCAACGTAAAAGCAGCTGACGTCGTCAAATTGACCAAGGCCACAACCGTAGAAGGGAAAGATGTAACTGTTAAGGTAGACGGCAGTATGGTAATGATTAACGATGCAACTGTGACAAAAACCGATATTGCTGCAAGCAATGGTACCATCCACGTCATCGACACTGTATTACTTCCACCGTCGAACTAATAAATAAAAATCAG
>CAYUBG010000079.1:292-2641 GCA_964442995.1 uncultured Candidatus Saccharibacteria bacterium
TGATTGACACCGTTCTGTTGCCACCTGCAAACTAAAACAAAAACCCAATCAAAAAGACGACCCTGTGCCGCGGGTCGTCTTTTTATTGTGAGCCAGGCCAGGATATAGCACCACGATTCACAGTGGTAGCGGCACTTAAGCCAAGCGCTGTAGCAACATCAGCGGGCAACTGCATACCAGCCTGGTATTCTGTGCTGTTATTGCGTATTGCATAATTTTTACCTGCAATATCGACAAATGGATTGGTTGTTCCAGTATTGTCTTTGCCGTTCACTTCGTACTTTGGATGCCCTGTTCGTAATGCACTCAGCGATCTGTCATACTCTGCTGCTACACCACTGCTCAACCATTGTACGAGGATTGGTGATGCAGTTGTTCGATAGTAACTGTTATAGTTCAGTAGCTCCATAAAATCATCTGGTTCTGTCTGCCCACGCGCGTTCTGTACCAGCAATGTACTCTGCGAATTGCCATACAATATGTTATTCGCCACCTGAATATTCATAGTATCGGGGCCAATGTCTCCTGCACTCCACCCCCCCGTGCCAATAGTGCGACTATCGTCGTATATCCAGATCGAGGTAACAGCATTATTAACAAGTGTGTTATTGAATATTTTCGTCGTTGCCGAGCCAACGCGGAGTCCATGTCCTTTATTGCCATAGACGACATTGGAGGCAATTATACCCTTGCTTGAAACTTCGTAAAAAATACCGTCCAGTCCATTATTACGCGCTATATTGTTCACAATTATGGCGTCCGAACAATTTAAGTCACACCACAAACCATGTGCACTACCCACTGCATTCTCAAAAACATTATTCTTGGCAGTAAAGCCTGTCATATGCGCCATCTTGATATTTGCCGGACCACACGCTCGATTACAGTTAGTACCACCATGCTCACGGTTATTGCTATTAAAAATATTAGATTCAATTAAAAAATCATTCCGATTACTCCCCGAGCTAGCAGCACCATTTGCCGTCATTCCTGTTCCACCATTAAAAGCTACCACCGTATCACGAATCACAGTACCATTACGTGGATTACTAAAAGCCACAGCATTGGTCGCGTTCTCTACAAATACCGATTTTTCAATTACGGTTTTGTTCGAAAAATATATGACGCCCCCTGTAAGCGTACCCTCGCTGCCATTTGTGGCGTATCGTCGAAACCCAATGCCGCGGATGGTGAATTGATTTGCGTCTGCGCCGCCTAAAGCCATTAACGATGGTCGTGCACTTAGTTCTACCTGCTTTCCAGATGGGTCTGTACCGATATACATGCGTCTCGCAGACCAATCATAATAGAACATGCCTGCTTTTACCTGTGCAATACTTGCTACTTCTTGCTGGTTAATATTGTTGATAAATACTTGTTGTGGATCTCCTGCCATAGGAAAGCCAGGATCATTAGCTGCGTCTTCGTACATGCATTTTGTTTGTTTTATCGTAGTATCGGTAGTTCCGTCTGCCTTACGCTGTGGGGTGTAGGGCGGATTCGTATAGTTATAATAATTTCCTGCACAAAAACTAGGAGTTTCCCAACCACGGTACCAGTGGCCTTGGCCATCGCTCGTCCATCCAGTATTTACAATGTCCGATCCATCGAACCACGGGGACTCATTCGGATATGCCTGAAAGGTTAGTGATTTTGCGACGATAGCCGGCCCAGTCGAACCGCCCGCTGTATACCAATCACGATATACGCCGCCACGCACAACGATTGTGCCGCCAGCAGCAGATTTCGCAATTGCAGCGTTCAATGATTTTACGGCCGTTGTAGTTGTTTTGCCATCATTCGAATCATTACCATCGGTGGCCATATAGACTGCGCCAGCGGGAATCGAATAGTTAGTTTTGGGCAAGTTAGTGCCCGTTTCATCAAGTCCGAGTAGGCCAGGACTGCAATTGCCAAACCGAACGGCTATTTGCTTAGACGCAGTCGATGAGCTAACCTCACCCATACAGCCAGCCAAACGGGTTCCGTCTTCTGTATCAATCGCTTTTGTACCACTAGCTGCTTTTGCAATAAACAATATCGCCACGCCCGCAACCACCAAACAAATTATTATTCCAAGCTCTAACAATCGACCTCCACTATTTTTTTATTTGAATTCAATTCAACTGATATCTGATTCTTGACAACATTGCAAGAGATAACCTTTCCCGTTCCCTCCTTTGTTTTGTACTGACTTCCAACCTCGGGCATACTCTTTTGTGCTTTTTTATAAGCTTCCAACTCAAACTTTAGACAGCACATTAGTTTTCCACAGGCACCGGTTACTCTATTGGAACCTGTCTGGCCAATATTTTGTGCGCTTGCCATATCGAGTGTTATGTCCTCAAA
>CAYUBG010000080.1:0-2002 GCA_964442995.1 uncultured Candidatus Saccharibacteria bacterium
AATTGTGAGTTTTTTATATTCCGCTTTCCTGTTGCTGTATAGATGCTGCCGTTCCGTGCTTGGCGCGTAAAAGCAATGCAATCAAACGTATCGATACCGTACTCCACTCCCAAAAATAGATCGCTTACCGCACTGCCTATACCCAACAAGTGTTTGGGTTTTTCTTCGGGCAGTTCTTCGTTTACCCAACGTACCACGTCTGGAATCTCGCTAGGTTCGAACACGCCACCAATGCCAAAGCCATCCACATCTAGTTTGCCCAGAAATCTTGCAGATTCACGTCGCAAGTCTTCTTCGCGCGCGCCCTGCACGACCGGCCATAGGGCTTGGTATGGCTTACCTTCTGCTTGGTGTTTGACCCACTGCCTTTCATGCTCGGCAACGCAACGCTCTGCCCAACGATGTGTACGATCTAGCGCAATCCGTACATAGTCCTTACCGGCTAGCGGTGAAGTTAGCTCGTCAAATGCCATGTGTACATCGGCACCGAGCTGCCATTGCAATTGCATGCTGCTTTCGGGTGTCATGCGCAGTGGCGAACCGTCTAAATGAGAACGAAAACTTACACCATCGTCATCGACTTTTGCTAGCTGATCGTGACTATGCTTAGCTTGTCGGGCATCACCCTTAGTGCTATGACTCGTTACATCAATACCTTTTTTATACGCCATGCCAAGGCTAAACACCTGGAATCCACCACTATCAGTAAATGTGGGCCCGTTCCAATTCATAAATCCGGCTAAACCGCCGGCTTGTTCTACCAGCTCTGCACCTGGGCGTAGCATCAAATGATAAGTATTAGCTAGAATAGCTTGCCCATGCATGCCACGAACCATGTCATTGGTGAGCGCTTTTACTGTTGCCTGTGTACCACCCACTATAAATGCTGGTGTTTGAATATCGCCATGTGGCGTATGAAGCACACCTGCTCGCGCCAAAGTATTATCAAGCTTGTTAGTTGTAGTGAACGAGTAGTCTTTATGCATGGATGTATCCTAGTTTGGTTAGCCGAGCCCGCGTTGGTGGAGTGAGTTTTAGCTCTGAAGCCGTTGCGAGTGGATACCACTTGGCATTACGAAAATCATCCATACCACCAGTTGGTAACTGGCTAGATGGTTTATCTAGCTGCACGATATAATCTATAAAACGCATAGATACTCGAACTCGTTCGCCGGTATCACGCAAGGTTTTTTCACTAACACCTGTTTGTATATCGTCACACCTAGTAACATCTTGGCCATCAATATCTATGCCAGTTTCTTCCAATATCTCACGACGTACAGCTTGTTCGTCTGTCTCGCCCGGCTCCTTGCCGCCACCCGGCACTGCTAAGTGACCTGCATAGACACCTACTTCACCTAGGTAAATTGCTTGGTCTTGACTTATCAAAAAGGCACCAACGATATCTCGATCAATTTCTCGCATACAGCAATAGCATACAGCAAACAGGGGTGATTGTGCCAGTTCGTTTGTAAAATGGTCAACAAGGGCTTGTCAAAAATGAAACGTACGTTACAATTATTTTGTAACAATCGTTTCAATCATGAGTCAAACAACACGCACCGCCATACTAACCACAGCCAAAATAATTTTTGCTCGCAGTGGCTATGACGGGCTATCCATGCGTACACTTTCTGATGAAAGTCATGTCGGGCTATCAAGTATCTACCATTTTTTTGAAGATAAAGATGTGCTGCTCAAAGAGATTTTTGACACCACAAATAAACAACTAGGCATAGACCGCGCGAAACTTCCCCACCGAAAAACTGCCCACGCACTTTTACACGATCGAATTCGTTTCCAGTTTGACCATATAGAAGATGTGGGCTTTGTACTGAAATACTTCTTACATTTTCGACCCCACTTCGAACATCAGCACAGAGGGTTTGTACCAGCAAAAGCGTATCTGCACATAGAAGAAGTGTTGCAGTTTGGAAATGCTACAGGCGAATTTAATGTCGCCAAAGAATCTGTCGAAAAAGAGGCCAAAGTTATCACACAC
>CAYUBG010000080.1:2012-2536 GCA_964442995.1 uncultured Candidatus Saccharibacteria bacterium
GTTTTTTGCTCGAATACTATCCAGATCCACCAAAAGGGCGTGAGCTACGAGAGGTTAGCCAGTCACTTCATTTGTTTATTATGCGATCACTATTACGCACAAAGGAGGGCATGCATGCAGAAGTAATAAAAAGAAACTGATGCATAGGACGCACCAGTTTCGACCACATAAATAGTAGCAATTTAACTATAGTAAAGGGTAGACAATCATGCAAGATAATAATAAAAGCACCATGGCAGTAGTAGCCGTAATAGTAGTTATTGCGCTTGCTGCCGGTGGAGTATTCATCGCACGAAACAACAAAAAAGACGATAAAAAATCGACCACATCCAACACTAGCCAGACGCAATCTGCAACCAAGCCTGAAGCAGAGTCGAAAAATATAGTAGAAATTGCCAGCAGCAATCCCGACTTTTCAACACTCGTAACAGCCGTGAAAGCTGCTGGGCTCGTGGACACACTTAGTGGCAGCGGACCATTCACTGTATTCGCTCCTACCAACGAGGCATTTGCAAAATTACCAG
>CAYUBG010000081.1:0-2480 GCA_964442995.1 uncultured Candidatus Saccharibacteria bacterium
TAACTTCGAACAGTACGCCATTTTTTTGTGCATTAGCTCCAATTGTGACACTACCCTTTTGGGTGTACTTTATGGCGTTGGTGACGAAGTTTTGTAGAATTTCTCGTACGTAAAGCTCGCTCGAGTGCAATAGCTCTAGGCGTTTATCAATATCGGCATGCAGTTTTAGTCCTTTTGCCTCTGCCTGAGGGCTGTAGCCGTCTGCAAGTTGTTTGACTAAGTCATGCGCATTTATATCTGATTTCTCTACTGTTAGTTTGCCTCGTTCAGCACGAGAGAGCATCGATAGGTCGTTAATCATACCCGATAAAAACGTTACCTGGTCATATGCTTGTTTTAGAGCTTGGTTGATATCTGGTATGTCTTTTCGTTTTTCGGCAATGAATTCTGCGTTGCTGATATTGCCCTCGGCTATCGCAATAGGTGTGCGTAATTCGTGACTAACAACACTAATAAATTCGTCTCGCTCTTCCTCGAGTGATTTTTCGTGTGTTATATCACGCAGTACGACTACGTAACCCTGGTCGGCGTTTTTGCCATAGCCCAGGTGTACCGGTGCAATGCTGATGTATAAGTTAATCCTGCTTTTGTCGTCGTATGTTAGTCGGTAATCACGCGAAGACCACGCTGTCTTGATTGGTTTGATCAGCTCGTGAAGGTCGATCTGTTTGTCTTTTTTGTCGGTTAGTTTGAATACCTTGGTAAGATCAGCATTTGGAACAAGCGTATTGGTATCTAGGATATTTAGCGCTGCACCGTTATAGACAATTACCTTGAGCTTGTTATCGATTGCGACGACGCCATCAGCCATGCTGTTTATGAGGCTTGTTAATCGTTCGCGTTCAAGTACGGCTGCGACGGGTGCAGGTTCTTTTGTTTTTGGCATTGGCATAAGCATATTATCTTCATTTTTTACGCAGCTGGCAAGTGAGATAGTAGGGATTAGATTGCTGGTCTATAGTCTTTGAGGTCATTACGTCGTTGTTTTGCCCCAGGCAATATATTCTCGAAGATGGCCCAAAAGTCGGCTCCGTGATGTAACGCTTTCGTGTGCGTCAATTCGTGCAGTAAAACGTAGTCGATGAGTGCCCATGGCAGCTGCATTAAGTAATAGTTGAGAACGATTTCTTGCTTGCTGTTGCAGCTCCCCCACCTCGCTTTAAGTTGACGGATACTGACACTTGCATAGGTAAAATCATGTTCTTCAGCAAGCTGTTGTAGGCGATCGGGTAAAAGCGCCTCGGCTTGTTTTTTGAGTGCTTTTTGAGCGGCAGTACGAGTGGCAACCTGTACTTCTGGACTATCCCATTGAAGTTCTGAAGGATATGTAACTGTCAGTAATGAGTTCCCAAGCTGGGTTGAAACTGACTTTTTATAACTATCCTGGCGCATATACAGCGTGTGCTGCTTGCCTATGTTCATACCGTGCTCGAGCAGTTCTGCATGGGGTTTGTTTTCTAGAATCCATTCTTTTTTGGATAACACGAACTGGATAGCCGCTTGGTATGGCATCCACGGGGGTAGCGAAACGGAGACGACACCGTTGCCGCCCAGTGATATTTTTACCGAACGTGAGCGACTATTTTTGATTAATCGTATCTCTCCCAGTTCTGGTACTGATACGGTCTTTACAGCCATTTAACGAATAACTATGTTTCGCCGCTCTTGATCAACGCGTCCAGAAAATGGATTAGGTACAAGATTTACTAACTCGGGCTTTACGACATTGGAAGTAGTGTTGCGGATAGTAATTGCACCTAGCTCGTACAGCTTCTTGATGATGGCGCTTCGCTGGGTATTGAAAGTGTGTTTCCCGCTTATGACCATATAGTCTTCCTCGCGAGGATTCTGCATCTTACTAATGGCAGATTCAAAGTCTTTGCTGCTGTAAGTACGAGCAAACTTGTCATCGCTCTTACGACGGTCGCGTTTATTGAGACGGGCATACGCACTATCGGCATCGATCTGCAGCCAAATCAAAAGCGTCTGAGCCTTTGATTTGCGAGCAATGTTACGTAGTTCACGTCGTTCTGCTAGCCGATCTGTCGGAGCATCGAATATGACGCTTACTCCAGCTCGCAGAAATTCTTCGGTCATGTACAGCATTAGGTGTTCGACGATACCGTTCTCTTCTTTGTCGTATCGAGGTTGTGTGAACAATTCACCGCGAATTCTGTCGCTGTGCAGGTGGGCGGCGTGAATTGTTTCGCTAAGTTGTCGTGCAACATGTGTTTTTCCGGCACCAGGATAGCCGTACAACATAATAAAAAGTGGCTTGTTTGGGACAACTTTACTCATAACAGTCTTTATATTGTATATCAGAATTCCGAAATTTTGAAAAGATTCACAGGTGACAACTACGGACGGATCAGTTATTATTAACGCCGTACGACGTATACATGCCGTAGGGGCATAGTACAACGGCTAGTATAAAGGTCTCCAAAACCTTAGATCGTGGTTCGATTCCACGTGCCCCTGCC
>CAYUBG010000082.1:0-2303 GCA_964442995.1 uncultured Candidatus Saccharibacteria bacterium
AGATCACCCTATTCCGGGTTAAACAAAACTCCAAGAAGTAATTACAGCGTAACTTTTGTAATAGCCGCTTGCAGCGGTATAAACCCACGCTTGTTATCAAAAAGATGCGCAAGCTTTCCTTGTGGCTGGTCTAGTTCGAGCAAAACCGCCGCCGTAAACATACCGTGTGTAAAATATATCTGATATGTTAGATCTCCAGATCGAACAAGCTCAATGAACCGTACGGCCCTCTCTCGGACTTCATCGGGCGACCATCTTTCGGTCACATGCTTGGCCTTTACATCAATTCCTGCCCTGATCTCTTGCTCAACATCAGATTCATCGATCAGTGAATTTGTATGGATGATCCGAAAGCCAGCAACTTCGGCAGTCTGTTGTGGCCGAGTATAATCCGAAGCAAGAACCGGCAAATCGTATTCCGAAGGAATGATCCCATACCCCTCTTCAAACTCAAGCCCTAATTCTTTGGCCTGGCCAATACCTTTCTCCGTGAGAGGACTCAGTTTGTTGCCAAAAGCAAGATCGCCCTTGTTGACCCGAGCCTGAGCATGCCGTACCAGTAATACTTCCGTCATAATCTATAGGTGCAACAGACCTAGCACACTGTGAACAACGTAGGCCGGCCATACAATTGACTTAAATACAGCCAGTACAAAACCGCCAAAACCAACTGAATTCTGGACAAAATAGACCAACGCCCCAACCCAGGCCAAAAACAGCGTTCCACCCACCGGGCCGCCCTTATTTACTACCTTGACTACGTTTCTTTCGCTTTTCATTTCATATCCTCCTGTCAACAGTATACTCTAGACACTACCTTTAAAACGTCGGTCCACCCAACCGCCGGTCAGTCGCGCCCAATAAACACGTTGACCATTCTCGAGTATAACTTCTTCGCTATCAAACGCTTCTAGGCTATATGGAACCTCGAATCGATATTCAAAATCACCTGTTCTGTAGCTCTTCGGGCCTCGAAGTGGCAACTCCTCGGGCGAGGATTGCAATGCCTCACGCAGAAAGTCATATACATCATCTGCGGATGATCGTGATTTAACTACATGCCCGTAATATACACACATCCATACTGGCTCCCCTTTATAAAGAACAACTTGTCTACCTCCGTAAGGTTCACCACCGAAGAAGTTATCGTGCATTTGCCACAGGCCTTCTTCGTAGACTATTGTACGCGATCCATTCGACTCGCTTTTCATGTTTGCCGAACCACTAGCATGAGGCATATTTGCCTTGTATAAAAATTTTCTAAGATTTTCTTGATTCATAATTTACTTATTCTCGAAGAATACCAGTCGGTAGCCATCTGGATCTTGCAAAATGAACTCACGTCGTTTCCAAGGAAAAGTTTGCGGTTCATTCAATGGCTTTAGCCCCTTTGCGACTAGTTCATTGTAAGTATCGTCAGCACTGTGGACGCGTATCTGTATAAACTGGCCACTACCCCGTCCCCCAGAAGCTACGTCAGCTGCTTTTTTAAACACAGATGGCTCTAGTGCGTCTTGTTGTACAAACTCCAGCCAAAACCAGTTTAAATACGCTTTAGCGTGAGTTGGCTCTATGTTCTTGAATACAAAGCCGACCTCTTCGTAAAAATCGATGCTTTTGCTTAGATCTTTTACCGCAAAAACTATCCCTGACACACTATTTAACTTCATGAGCATATTTTACCATTGACCAATATTTTAAATGGGTTGTTTTTGGTATACTCCGGATATGAGTTGGTATGTATATTCGTTACTCTCTGCGTTAGGCTTCGGGTCAATAGTTTTATTGCTGAGCTACCTCTCCAAACAACATCTTTCGGTACTAACTGTAAATACATGGTTTTGGCTAACAACCGGTGTCATCTTCCTATTAATTAGTTTATTGTCCTCTTCTAAGAAACTTAGAATACCCGCCTCATCTGTAAAATGGTTCTTACTTCTTGCGACTATAGCAGTAGTGACTAATATTCTTTCAGTGAAAGCCCTGCAGATTGGTCCAAATAGCGGAATAGTCCGCTCTGTTCAAATGACACAAGTTATAGTTGCCGCAATTGGCGGCGTAATACTACTCCACGAAAGCGTATCTCTACAGTCTGGCGTTGGAATGATTATGGTCATCGCGGGCGTTATACTATTGATTAATAAATAACATCGTCACGCAAAACAGCAACGGATTAACCATATTTACTGCAAGAAATTACAAGGTTTAATTGTCATAAAAGAAAAACCACCCGGTAAGGGTGGCTATTTCTATAATTCGGCACCGTGCTATTTTCCCAGGGCTTGATGACCCAAGTATTGTAA
>CAYUBG010000083.1:0-726 GCA_964442995.1 uncultured Candidatus Saccharibacteria bacterium
AGCAACTATTGCATCCATTCGATGTGCCGCCATTAGAACACCTGCAAACCAAGCCGATTCATGATGTAGTGCTGGCAGGCATGGGGGGCTCGGCCTTGGCGGCCGATATTTTGCGAGTTTGCCCTGGGCTTACTCATTCATTCGAGGTTGTGAGAGACTACAATATTCCTCATTATGTCGGTGTTGATACGCTGTTTGTTGCTTCTAGTTACTCGGGCAATACCGAAGAAACCAGTTCTGCGTTGCACGAAGCCGAAGCAAAGGGAGCCCGAATCGTAGTGGTAGCGGCCGGCGGTAAGTTGCAAGAGATTGCTGACGCTAAAAATTATCCTTTTTTCAAAATACCGTCTGGCTTTCAACCGAGAATGGCGGTGTATTACAACTACGCCGCGTTGACTCAACTGATGGAATCTTGCGGCTTGATTGCGAAGGGAAGTGTCGAAGAACTACACAAAACAGCAAACTGGCTAAAGACGCATTACGAAGGCTGGAATCCAACTGTACCAGCAAAACAGAATACAGCAAAACAAATTGCCCAAGAAATTATGGGCAAATCGGCAGTGGTTTATGCCGGACCGGAATTGGGGCCAGCGGCGTACAAATGGAAAATCAACTTCAACGAAAATGCCAAGAATGTTGCGTGGTGCAACGAGCTACCAGAATTTAATCATAACGAATTTTTGGGATGGACAAGTCATCCAACCCATAAGCCGTACGCTGTTATTG
>CAYUBG010000083.1:736-1145 GCA_964442995.1 uncultured Candidatus Saccharibacteria bacterium
ATCTATATAGTCCCCAAGTAACAAAGAGATTTGAGGTAAGCGCAAGGCTGTTATCGGGACGTCGTCCTGAGCCGACCGTAGTAACAGCACAGGGTACTACACAGCTTGAGCAACTATTTTGGACAATTTATCTTGGTGATTTCGTCAGTATTTACTTAGCACTGCTTAATGGCATTAATCCTTCACCAGTAGATTTAATTGAAAAACTAAAAAAAGAACTAACCTAATTTAGGTAGTTTGCAAGTATATGAAGAGTACGGCAACCGACCCAGAACAATACATAGCCGGATTGCCGTTGGAACGGCAAGAGGCAATACGAAAGGTTCGAGATGTGATCCTTCGTAATCTGCCTGCTGGCTACGAAGAGGCAATGAATTACGGAATGATTGCATACCAAGTACCGCTCACT
>CAYUBG010000083.1:1155-2302 GCA_964442995.1 uncultured Candidatus Saccharibacteria bacterium
ATATCCTGATACATATAATAAAAAGCCATTTATGTATGCTGCGCTTGCAAATCAAAAAAACTATATGGCTATATATTTGATGTGTGCTTATGGTAATCCAGTATTAAAGCAAAGGCTCATTGATGCATATAATCACGCAGGCAAGAAACTTAATATGGGTGGAAGTTGCCTGCGGTTTACGAAGATTGACGACGTTGTACTGTCTGCAATTGCAGAGCAAATTGCTGCAGTTCCAATGAATACATTTATTGAAATAGGCAAAGCTGTACGAAAGCAGTAGGTTAAATTGGTTTATCCTTGAGACCGAGTAGATAGCCAATATAACTAACAATAAGGTGTAAAACAAAATAAACACAAAGAGTAATGGCATATATAGCAATTGACTCACGTACAAACACTAAGCTGAACAAGATTGCCCCCAATACATAATCGAGTTGATCCCAAGGGAACCAACTATGACCCGACGGAACCTCCTTTTGGCGTTTAAAAAAGCTTTCGATAGCATCGCCCAGCAGAGCACCAAAGCCGATCCACATTCCAAACAAAAACCACCGTGCATCGACATCGGCCAGCCCTAAACCGGCGTATCTACCAATAAACAGCCAGTTGATTAGCAAAATTGAAAAACCACCCATAAAAGAACCAGTCAGTATGCCTCGCCAAGTTTTGTTTGCGCCAAAAATCCGCTTACCTTTATATGTTTTGCCAAAGTCTAACGGAGTAGTCCATTTGTTCAGGACGGGTATTTTGTTTGCCAAGACCGGAGTCATGTTGGCAACACCTGCCGGTAAAAACAACACAAAGGCGGCTAGCGCCTGACTTGTAATGATCATTTGACCCTCATAACTTTTTTACGAACTCTGTGATATTTGGGATACAAAAGCGTATGAAGTGGCGGACGATTAACCACTACGTGCGGTTTACTCAGTAGTTCGACAAGGTTTTTCGGCGTTGGTTTTTTGCCAACAATACTAAAGGTGTGGCCCAGCCCTCGCTTACCATGAGCATCACTGCTGGCTGCTATGGCCTTGTTGTGTAGTCGCGCCCAGGTATGAGACTGGGGTCCTCTGTTTTGGAATAAAGCTCGCCCGTTATGGACTTCCATAATATCTATATAGTCTGCAATTATTTCTAATGACTCGTGACC
>CAYUBG010000084.1:0-2187 GCA_964442995.1 uncultured Candidatus Saccharibacteria bacterium
ATTACGCGTGTAATACCGATACCGTACGAAGCGAGATATATCGGCTGTTGCTGTCCTGCATTATCAGTGAAGGCGATATTCATTTGTTCGGACTTGTCGGTGCCAAAGTTGAATATATTGCCCACTTCAGCACTCTTGACCTTCTCTAATTCGTTTTTATTGATGCCAAGCTCTTTGACAGCGTCATCTAAGACTTCTTCGTTAACCGCAATGTTTTTACCGCGGTGGATGTATAGTATGTCTTCACCCGCATCACAAATTGTCTGGAATTCATGACTAAATTTAGTAAACGCTCCGCCACTTGCAAATGTAACAAATGTTTCTTTACCAATGCCTAGACGGTCATAAACCCGCTTATACGCCTCGATGACTCTGTTATAGTATTCGTCCAGATCTTCGGCCGTTGCGTGCAATGAATACATATCTTTCATTACAAACTCTCGACCCCTCATGATACCGCTCTTGGCACGTAACTCATTTCGTAACTTTGTCTGGAACTGATATACACTAGTTGGCAAATCTTTATAACTTGCTACGAATTGTTGCATCATTCGCATAATTGGCTCTTCGTGTGACCATGCCAGACCTATTTCTGTTTGGTCTTGTAGTTTTGTTTTAAACCAAACATCCACAACAGCATCATCCCAACGAGTCGTCTGCTCCCAGACATCTTTGGGTTGCAGGTTAGTCATAATCAACTCCTGCCCGCCTGTACTATTCATCTCTTCGCGAACAATATTCTTTATATTTTCCAAGACACGCAAACCAAGTGGTAAATATGCATATACTCCAGCCATCTCCTTATGTACATAGCCTGCTCGAATGAGTAGCTGTGCGTTCTTAGATGTTTCGTCTGCCGGAGATGTCTTACTGGTCTTGGTAAAAAGTTTGGTCATTTTCATAGTATTAGTTCCTTTTCATGCTCTATCTTAACCAATTTAGGCAGCTTTGCCCATTATTCTAGTGCCAGTGTTGCCATCTATGACGTCTTGAATCTGGCAGCCTGCGCGCGCGATCCAGGTGGCAACACCAGCATCGGCAGCCTCTTTGGTTGCTTCTAGCTTGCTTGTCATACCGCCACGACCCGTACCCTTGCGAGTTTCATCACGAGCCGCTGCAATTGCCAGCGCACTAGTGTACTGTTCGTGCTCCAAAACCCTCACCTCTCGGTGGTCCTCATCCAAGAATCCTCCTGAAGCCGTAAAGATTATGAAATAATCGACAGCTCGGATAATTGACAGATGTGAAGCCAACCCATCGTTATCACCCCCATACGACAACTTGGCTAGCTCATGGGTGCTCAAAGCATCGTTTTCGTTGATAACCAGTGATATACCGTATCGATAAGATTCCTCAAGCCCGTCATCGAGCACTGGTCGTTCTTTATTATCTTCAATTTCGTGATGCGTCAAGTTTAGAACTGCCGTAGGTATCCCGCGGTCCCGTAAGCAAGATCGAATTGCCACCGAAGCTAAATCTAGGCCCATCATCGCCATTAGCTGATCAGAAGGATCCTCTTCGCCCTGAAACATACTTCGAAATTCACGCCGGCCTTCTTCGGTTGCACCAGACGCAACGATCAGCGCACGACTTGTTTCATCGCGTGCACCCAAAAAGTTCGTCAATGTCTGGCAATGTATCCCAACTAGATCCATATCCAGGCCCAAACCGCCGTTTGTGAGCACCTCTCTCCCATATTTTACTGTTATTTCCATATTTTTCTCCACGATTCAGATAATAAAAATCGGCCCGGAGGCCGTGTTAACTAAAATAAACCTCCACGTTAGCTGCGCGGTGGTGGAACGACAATAATAACGGTACTGTTCAAACTCATGGGCACCAATATACCCTCGTAACAGTTATTTTGCAAGATGGAATACGAACAAGCTCATAAACGCCACCAAAGTCTTGAGCCCATGCAGCCCCATTGGAGCCCACAGCTTGCCTGTCTTTTCACGTAGATGAATCAAAACAACTGACAAGACAAATGTGTCTACAGCAGCCACCCATAATAACGCAGCACCGCTACCCGCTTGCAAATGGGCTACGGCAAAAAGCACGCTAGTTACAACCGTTGCATGAAACCGTGATATTTTTCGTCGCAGGCTACTGTACAGAAAACCTCGCATTAATATCTCTTCAACAATAGGTGGCAGTACTACCAAACTCACAAATACCAGCCCCAGT
>CAYUBG010000085.1:0-2179 GCA_964442995.1 uncultured Candidatus Saccharibacteria bacterium
ATGTTTTTAGCCATTTGTCTCTCCGTTTTTTGGCTTAAATTGTATGTTTATTTGTGAGGTTACTTCAGTATATCTAGCGTTTATGCTTGCTGTCAATACACCATATATTGTGTTTTTTACGTTATTTAGTCCTATTGGCCAATCTTAACTAGTTCAATATCAAACACTAGGTCTGAGTTGGCAGGAATACCTTGTTGAGCTTGTGCACCATAGGCTTCCGCCGCAGGTATAAGTAATCGACGCTTGCCACCCGCCTTCATACCGGGGATTCCTTCTTGCCAGCCTTTAATTAAACCACTCAGGGCACTCGTGAATGGCTGACCAGTGTCAAGCGAACTCTGGAAGATCGTGCCGTCTTTTGCAAGTGCACCAGTGTAATGCGCGGTAATTGTATCACTGGCCTTAACCTCATCACCATTGCCAGTAACTAGGTCAATTTTCTGTAGGCTGTCTACTTTATCAACCGGCGTAAAGTCCTTTAATTTTGTTCCTTCCAACTTACCCTCCTTATTTGTATTGTTCTGTTGCGCCGTCTGATTGGCTGCCTTGCTGGCTTGATTGTCTTTTCGTATTTGCAGAATGACCATCACGCTAAAACCTAGCGAGGTTACTAAGAATAATAACGCAAATACCACTGCCGCAACCCTATGGACGATTTTTGTCATGCACTCTCCCCTTTTTGCTTACCTAGTATATCCCAGACAGACAGCAAAAAACAAAATTAAAAATTACTCAATAATTGACTTAAATTCTTCAACTGATTCGGCAAATTCGACCTTTTCTACTAGGTGTTTTTGTAGACGTTTTGCTAATTCGGCACTGCGGAACGGTACGTGACCCAAATCTTCAATCGGCAACCACATAGGCAAATACAAATTCTGCCCCTTCTGGCTGATTAACGCTTCGTCTGAAGTAGGTTGCAGCTGTGGTTCGCCAGAAACATATTCGCACAGGAATATCAGCTGATCTCCATAGGGGATAGTAGCATGCTCCACATACACCTGCCGTACAATCTTAGCAGCAATGCCGGTCTCCTCATGGATTTCACGCATTAATGATTGTTCAGGGGTTTCCCCGGGCTCAATATGACCACCAACTAGCGTGTAATATTCTTTGCCGAACTTATCGCGCTTCATTACTAAAAGCTTGTTGTTGTTGACGATAATAGCCCTAACTGCTTTTCTCATGCTGATATCTCGTATTCCTTTAGTTTTTTCTTGCTACTCTCTGTCTTTCCTTGCTGTAGTTCTAGTAGCTGAGCGTAGATACCTTTTCGCCAATTTTGCAGGACTGCCAACTTCGTCAATCGCACCATTACGAATAGTGATGATCTTATCAACGTTCTGTATAGTGCTTAGGCGGTGAGCTATGATGATAGTCGTCCGCCCTTTCATGAGTCGCTCCAGCGCTTCTTGCACCATGTGTTCGCTCTTGCTGTCCAAACTACTCGTAGCTTCATCCAAAATAAGTATTGGTGCATCTTTGAGCAGTGCCCGTGCAATAGCGATGCGCTGTTTTTGGCCGCCACTCAACTTAAGTCCACGCTCGCCAATTTCAGCATCGTAGCCTTTATCCAGGCCCGTTATGAACTCGTCGGCATTCGCAGCTTTAGCTGCCGCAATAATCTGTTCGTCAGTTGCACTTGGATTTGCGTAGCCAATGTTTTCTTTGATAGTACCACTGAACAGCGCAGGGTCCTGAAACACTACGCCAATATTATTACGTAAACTCTCTTGGGTCACATTTTGGATATCTTCACCATCGATAGTTATGGTCCCAGTTTGCGGTTCATACAAGCGAAGTAACAAATTTGTCAGTGTAGTTTTGCCTTCACCGCTTTCGCCAACCAACGCTATTTTGGTATCTGGGGAGATATCAAAGTCAATATTATTAAGAACCTTTTGCTTTTTATCATAACTAAAACTCACGTTTTCGAACCGAACCTCACCCTTGCTCACTTGCAATATTTTTGCATCACTATGATCAGCAATTTTTGGCTTAAGATTCAGCACCTCAAAATAATCTTTGCTGTCGGCTATCGCCCGTTGCGTGTTCTCTACCAAAAAGCTAATAGTAAAAATTGGAATACGGATCTGCATGGCATACAAGATAAGTGCAACAGCCTGGCCAGGCGTAAACTGACCGTGAGCAGCCTGAACAAAAATGTACAGATACACAG
>CAYUBG010000086.1:0-2167 GCA_964442995.1 uncultured Candidatus Saccharibacteria bacterium
TCGAACCCCCGAATGCCAGGACCAAAACCTGGTGCCTTACCACTTGGCCACACCCTATTACAAAACAGATTGATTTTAGCGTAAAATACGCCATTTTTCAATGTGAGATGCAAGTAGTCTATACTAATAACCAAGCATATGCGTGTTATTGAGCCCAAACGAACAATTCGCCGGTCGACTCCGAAACGTGTGAGGCCGTGGATAAAAAGAATAGCGGTCGGCGTAATTGCTGCTGTCTTCGTATCTTCAATCATTGTTTTATCGATTACATGGCTTCGACCTTCACCAGCGATCACGGGTGTCACCAAGAATGTCCATATATCCGAAAAACCTCTTGTAGTCGCCTGGCCAACTATTGGGCAGGCTGCAATTGGTGCAAGTGGTATGGGTGTTTTAGAACAGCACAGTGATGAACAGCCAAGGCCAATGGCTAGTATTAACAAAGTTTTGACTGCACTAACGGTCTTGCAAAAGAAGAATGTTTCAGCTGACAGACTGACCCCTGTGGTTAATATAACTGAACAAGACGAAGTGTTGTATAGGCAATATATTAGCCAGGGAGGCTCGGTTATTCGGGTGCAAAATGGCGAAGCACTGACACTCTATCAGTCCATTCAGGCCTTGATGCTGCCCTCAGCAAATAACATCGCTGACTCATTAGCGATTTGGGCATACGGTTCGATGAAGGAGTATTTGCAAGCTGCTAACAACTATGCCCTGTCTCTCGGAATGGTCAAAACAAAAATTGCTGATGCAAGTGGTTTATCACCATCCACCGTGAGCACACCCAGTGACCTCATCCACCTAGCTGAGGCTGCGATGAGCAATCAAGTTGTAGCCGAAATTGTTGCTCAGCAATCTGCGGTATTACCGGTACAGGGCGCCGTTACGAATTTAAATATCCTACTAGGTAAAAATGGGGTAAACGGTATTAAAACTGGTAATACGGATGAGGCTGGCGGCTGCTTTCTAGGTTCAACAGTAGTTACTGCGCCTGACAACAAAACAATCCCCGTGTTTGTAGCGATCATGGCATCAAAAGATCTCGAAGCTGCATTGCGTGATGCTTCGCAACTGCTAGCTACTGCGCGCGCGGGTTTTGTAGCTCGAGAGCTTATTGCAAGAGACACGGTTGTTGGATATTACGATATTCCATGGCAAGGAAGAGTCGAAGCAAAAACGGCCCAATCTATAAGTGTTTTTGGCTGGAGAAATACACAGGCAAAAACTTCGATCACTATTGATCGATTACCCAAAAACAATGAGCAAAATAGCACAGTCGGCACTATCAAGGTTGGTTACGGTAAAGATAATGTGAGCTCACCGATTGTGCTCGACCAGTCCGTACGAGAAGCCGGGTTTTTGTGGAAACTGAGTCACATATTTGATCCTCACGCAGGTATATACTAGCTGTATGGTATATGGCGCGCCCAAACTAGCACGTAATCGCAAAAAGTTCCCTTCTCGAAAATTAGCTATTGCGATTGTTTTAGCGGTGTTGCTAATCATCGGTGGGTTTGCCTGGAAACTAATAGCACATAAAGATAGTGCACAAGTTACCGTCCCCTCAGTTCCTACTCTTAAAGCATCGGACAAACCTGATATCCAAAAACAACAAGACTATATTCGTTTTATTGCCACGGGCGATACTATTGCGCATGACGCTATAAACGCGGCTGCCAAAACGACCAATGGCTACGATTATTACCAGTTTATGAAGCCCTTACAGCCTTATTTTAGCAGGGCTGATGTCCGGTTTTGTAATCAGGCGGTGCTCGGCGGAGGAACGCAATTCGGCATAACAGGATACCCAGTTTTTAATTCGCCACTTGAAGTCGCGAGAGACTTGCAACGGTTAGGCTGTAATGTCGTGAATACTGGCACAAATCATACATTTGATCGCGGACAAGCCGTAATTGATGCAGAACTAAATTATTGGGATTCGTTGCCAAATATGCTTGCTGTTGCCGGTGCTAATAGGTCAAGTCAAGAGCAAAACACAATCCGCTATTTTTCGGTTAAGGGTGTCAAATTTGCCTTTTTGTCTTACTCTACTTACAGCAATGCCAGGCCCGGTAACAATTACGGCCTAAACATGTTTGATCAATCGATAGCTCGTGCACAAGTCACTGAGGCACGGGGTAAATCGGATATTGTAATTGTGAGT
>CAYUBG010000087.1:0-1068 GCA_964442995.1 uncultured Candidatus Saccharibacteria bacterium
GGCGGTAATCTGATTGCTTGGTGGCTTGGTGAGGTCTTTTGGATCCACAACTTCGATAGAGCGAGCAGAGTGATCGCGTTTGCGCAAATGCCCACGCTTGATCAAGCTATTCACATGTAACGCTACTGTCGCAACGGAGGTGTAATTGAGGCCACGCATTATCTCGCGGTAGCTTGGACTGTAGCCATGCTGGCCAATAAATTGCTCGATAAATGTTAGTAATTCTCGCTGCTTTTTGGTAGGTCGAATTGCCATTGGAACCTGGGACTCGGGTTTATTGGCGCTCATACTGTTGCTGCCCTTTTATGTCTATGGCCATATTGTTTTTGATGCTCTGGAAATACCCAAAATCGATACCATAGATAGTTCCAGCCCGTAAAAAAGCCTGCCGATACAAACTGGCCCAGATACGGCGTGATGCCCACTTCTTTCAGGAAACGGACAATAAAGTAATCAATCACAAAGTTGGCAATGGTGATAACGATATACCGCTCAGTCACAGCGGTTTGATGTTTGGCGAGCTTAGGATTGTTAAATACCCAATATCGTTGCAGCAAGTAGTTTACAATCCACCCAGCCAAGTTTGCAATGAGCTTTGCCCACCAGAGGTCAAGATGAAACACCTGATCACAGACAAAGAATGTTGCATATCCCGTCCAGAAAAATGCCCCTCCACTAATCAGATACTCTACAATTCGCAATGCTTCACGGCGTTTTTTTGCGGAGTGTGTGCGTTTTTTCATAATAGTAATACTTATGCATCAGTATAGCAGTATCGTTTGTATTAGCCGTACCATTCTGAAGCCTATTTTGAGGTGTACTTATGCTATAATTTTTGAATATGCCTGATTTTTCTCGTCCCAAAAAACGGACTCGTCATGTGTCAGTCGACGGTATGATGCCTGCCCCGAGAAGGCGAATTGGCACACCAGTTTATTACCAAGGCACAAAGCGCAAAGAGGGCTTTACACCAATTCAGGGTAATCGGCGGCGGCCACACCCTGCCACCCAACGACCTGCCGAAAATTTAGGCGCGTCTACACTACCCGCACCCCAAGTTGGTGACTT
>CAYUBG010000087.1:1169-2109 GCA_964442995.1 uncultured Candidatus Saccharibacteria bacterium
CCGATTTTCAACCCCCAAAACACTCAGACAGCCAGCCCAAAAAAGAAAAAAAGCGACGCATACGATCGTGGTGGATAAACCGTTCTCGTAAATTCAAGATCTTTGCTATTTTGTTTGTGCTGCTATTAGCGGGTGGTGGTCTATTCGGCGTACGACTGTATAGCTTTTTGCACTCTGTTTTTGCTAAAGGTGTTGGCAACGGTAACTCAATCGCCCTCAAAGGTGATAAAGCTAACCCAGACGACCTCAACACTGAAGGTGATGGACGATTTAATGTATTGCTCCTCGGCCGTGGTGGTGAAGAAAACGAAGCACCAGACCTAACCGACACCATTATGATTGCCAGTGTTGATATTCAGAATCAGCAAGCTTCACTGCTCAGCATTCCCCGCGATATGTGGGTCAATGTAAACGGCTCGTCCATGAAGATCAACGCAGCATTTTCTACGGGCAAACAAAATGCCATATACAAAGGCAAAAATGTCGGCGATGCAGAATCAGACGGAGTCCGAACAGCCATAACTGCCGTTCGTGAAGTATCAGGGGTTCCCATTCATAAGTACGCTCTAGTAGACTACAAGGCCTTCCGGGACATCGTTAACGCTATAGGTGGTGTAGATTTAAATATTAAAGAACCCATCAACGACTACTTTGCAAAATGGTATTTTAAGGCTGGTCCGCAAACACTCAACGGCGACAGAGCATTACAGTTTGCTCGTAGTCGACACGGTAGTCCGCGTGGTGATTTTGACCGCAACGAACACCAACGTCAGCTAATTCTTGCCATTCGTGACAAGGCCGGCAGCACAGGAATCCTCGCCAATCCAGTACGACTCAATAGCTTGGCAAATGCTGTCCAAAAAAACGTCCGCACCGATCTTTCTATCGGCGAAGCACAGGCGCTATACAACAAAACGAAAGGCATGGCCGACAGCGCAGT
>CAYUBG010000088.1:0-2030 GCA_964442995.1 uncultured Candidatus Saccharibacteria bacterium
CCTTCGCGGACGTTTGGCGCACCACAAACCACCTGTACGTATCCTTCGTGATCTCGCTCCACGTTTTGCACTACACCACCATCGTCTACACGGCACACGCTTAATTTGTCAGCATTCGGGTGCTTTGTACATTCCACAACCTTAGCAACCACAATACCTTCGTACTGTGGCCCCCAAATTTGTACATCTTCCACTGCGCCAAGCTGTGCACCAATCCGTTTCAGTAACAGATCAGTAGGAATCGACTTGAGATCGACATTGCTATAAAACTGGGCTAGGTTTAACGAAACTTTCATACGAATTGCCTCAAGAAGTCTAATTTACCGCTTTCGAAGTGTCGAACGTCTTCGATGCCGTACTTCATCATTACTAATCGGTCGATACCACAACCCCAGGCAAACCCAGTGTATTCGGTTGGGTCGATGCCTGCGGCCTTCAGCACATTAGGGTGAATCATGCCGCAGCCTAGTAGCTCTAACCACTGTTCTGCTTCGCTGTTGTCCTTGCGCAGACTTTGCGGCCGCTCAATAGCGAACTCAAAGCTAGGCTCGGTAAACGGGAAATAAAATGGTTGAATCTTAGCCTGCAAGTCTTGGCCAAAATACTCACTTAAGAAAGCTCGGAGTGTAGCAATCAGATTGCCCACGGTAATACCTTTGCCCACAAACACACCCTCGAACTGGTAAAAGGTGTGTTCGTGCGTGGCATCGAGATCTTCGTTACGAAATACGCGGCCAGGGATGAGCACGGCGATAGGCTCACCGCCACTCAGGTTGGCTGCATATTTTTTGAGCACGCGGTTTTGCATGGTACTGGTGTGTGCTGGCGCAATCAGGCCTTCAGTAGTCATAAAGGTGTCGTAATCGTCCCGCGCCGGGTGGCCTTCTGGGAAGTTCAGCGTTTCAAACATGTGGTAATCATCATCCAGTTGTCGGCTTTCAATTGCCGTAAAGCCCATACGCGAAAAGATGTCGATAATGGTTTGCATCTCTGTCATTAGCGGGTGCTTGCTGCCAAGCTTAGTCGGCAACAAACCTGGACGATTTTCTGGTGAAGTATTAACGTCGAATGGCGCCGTAACGTCTATTGGTGCTCGGTCGTCTTTTTGCTCAACCGTACCAACCATCTGTTCTAATTCGTTCTTGAGCGCATTAATCTCTTGGCCATATGCCGCCCGCTGGTCATTAGGTAGAGTGGGAATTTGGGCATACAGCCCACGAAGTTCTGCACTCCGTAACGCCGCCTGTACATCCCCATTCGCAGCCACGCGTTTTTTTAGTTCGGCAGCCACTGCGGAAACATGCTGATTTTTGTACTCCATATAACGTTTAGTATACCAAGTTTTTAGACGTGATTACATCTGTACTTTTTAGTATACTCATGGAATGGCAAACTTTTCTATCGATATAGTAAGCGACTACGATACAGCCGAACTCAATAACGTATTTGACCAGACACAGCGCGAGATGAGCAATCGCTACGACTTCAAAGGCACCAGCGCCAATATTGAATGGCTAAACAACGACAAGACCGGGTTAAAGATTACTGGTGATAGCCAGTACCAGCTGGATGCCATCATCGAAATCGTCCGCAAAAAACTAGCTGCCCGTGAACAGAGTCAAAAGCTACTCGACGTTAGTAAAGAACCCATGGCTAGCAACCTAAAGATCACTTGGGAGGTTCCATTCAAGAAAGGGCTTGATCAAGAAAAAGCAAAAAAAGTCACCAGTGCTATCCGTGATGAATTCCCTAAGGTTAAACCCCAAATTCAGGGCCAAGAAGTCCGCGTTACCATCAACAGCAAGGACGACCTGCAAGGAGTAATGCAGCTGCTTCGCAGCAAAGACTTCGATTTCCCGTTAAGCTTTACAAACTTCCGATGAAAATAACCTTCTTTGCCCACAGCACGACTACCGACAACCAGGAGCACAAAGCAACTGGCTGGCTACAGGGAGAATTGTCCGAAAAAGGCGTCGAACAAGCCAAACTACTACCAACACTCGTAAAAGACAGTGGCTTTACTGTTGTTT
>CAYUBG010000089.1:0-2028 GCA_964442995.1 uncultured Candidatus Saccharibacteria bacterium
GGGGTATCGGCGAGAGGCGGCTCCAATGTTACCTATAGAAGAATCAAATCCTGTAGAGATAACGCCTTCTCCAGTCATATACTCAGTAAGCCATCCAGTTCCACAGCCCAAATCAGCGTGAAGTAAGCCGGGCTCAAGTTCAACTGTTTGTGAAAGTATCATTTCCAGTAACATTCTACGGATACAATCATCGCCATCACCTTCTACGTCCCAATTTACTTCTTTAGAATCATACTGTTGTGCGGTAGTAGCTAAATCAAAGAATGATTGCACTTCCGACATATGACGTTGAGATTCATGCATATTAGCGTAGTGTACTATACTAAGCAACAAAATAAAATATGTTAAATAGCTAGCAAGTTATATAATAATTGCATGTCAAATCCATCTACTGAAAATCTCGGCATATTTTGCCCTTCTGATACTTCAGTTAATCTAGAATTACCTTTGGTGGAAAACGGTATTGCAAACCTTAATGCAGCTGGCTATGAGCCGCATTTCAGTAATGGTGTCGGTCTATCAACACCTGACCTTTTGCTTGCTGGAACAGAAGAGCAGCGTGCTGCATGGCTTCACGAACAGCTCGATAGCAGTGATATTCATGGAGTTATGGCATTTTGGGGAGGGCTCAATACGGCGAGCATACTAGGACATTTAGATCTGGATCGTATAGCCTCAGGAGATAAACCAGTTATTGGGTATTCGGATACAACTAGTCTACTATTAGCGCTTTATTCAAAGGGATATCCACATACCTATTACGGTCCATCCTTCATATCATTCGCTAAAGAACTCTATGAACCATACACTGGGAATTCGCTACACGAGGCGCTATCGGGTGAACAGTATTCATACCAACACCCATCATCAGAACACCTGCAGGTTATACCGCAAGTCATACAAGATGGTTCAGCTATTGGAAGGGCAATTGCAGGTAACCTAGACGCTATACTTAGCATTGCAGCTACATCTTATGCCCCTGATTATGAAGACGCCATTCTGTTTATTGAGGACGCGGAATACGTTAATGGTCGTAGATTTTATCGCCACATGACACAGCTACAACAATCTGGCATTGCCCAAAGTGTTGCTGCAATTTGTATCGGTGCCTTTACTCCGTCATCTGGCGTCGCGCAGGCAACACTTGAAGAAATAATTTCACTCACCGTGCCACCCACTACACCTGTAGTTACTAACCTGGCATTTGGACACGGTGATCCTCTTTTCACTGTTCCGATTGGCCGCGAGGCCACTTTAGATCTTGAGAAAGACCATTGTAGCTTAACTTTCGAGGCTTCGACTACATAGTAGGCTTAGTAAGATACGCGAATTCTTTGCTCTGCTGGGTTTATCTTAGCTTTTTGCCCAAGGGGCATGACAATTTGGGGATCGGTATGACCGAAATCCAAGTTTTGAACAATAGGTATAGTAGAGTTATATTGACGTACTGTCTCGACGACCACTCTGCGCTGCTCTTTTCGATATGCCGCCCGAGCATCTGGTGAGAGTTGCTTATTAAATTCCCAAGCTTTTGGCCGTCCTACCAATACACCAGTGAATTGATCAAACCACCCTCGCTCACCAAAGCCAGTTAACAGATAATCTACTAACCAGGGATCGGGAATAGCCTCCGAGGTTTCGATCATGAGTATAGTATCCTGTAGTAGATTATCTGGAGGTAGGTAGACGGATGAGGCCATTTGTACGATCAGGGACTCAACGCAGCCGCCCCATAGAATACCGGAAGCCTTACTGCTCCCGTCCCAGTAAAAGCCCTCATTCTTTTCAACCTCACGAAAGTCTGTCAGGGTCTTTCTATCGTTCCAATCCAATCCCTTATCGTTAAAATTGCTATTTGGCTTGAGTTCGAACTCCCCGTCGTTGAAAAAAGCATGTTTCAGTGAAGCTATAGTCTCCTCATACATGGCCCCATGCATACCGTATTGCGTCAGGATAGACCCACCATAATAGCTAGGGATGCCAAGGTTCCATAAATAGTTATGGAGGTGGGTATTATCGCTATATCCA
>CAYUBG010000090.1:0-336 GCA_964442995.1 uncultured Candidatus Saccharibacteria bacterium
GATTAGAGGATGTATGAACTGCAGGAATATACTTGCCGCAATACCGCTGCCAACAACACCGACTAACGAGTGCGTCAGGAACCTATGCCCACCTGTGGCCTTGCCAAAAATTTTACCAAAAAAACTGCCTACTGGCAGATTGCGCCACAGTGGTGCAGTCGGCTGATCAATATCAGGAAATATGCCGCCAATCTGGTTTGCAATGAGCGCGCTGACGATAGTACCAAGAGTAAGCGACGATGGCGGATGTATAGTCACTGCAACTCCCAACATTGTTAGCGCAGCTAGGTCGTGTGTTCGTCCGATCATAGCATTATGATATACCGTTTACGGTTA
>CAYUBG010000090.1:346-2006 GCA_964442995.1 uncultured Candidatus Saccharibacteria bacterium
GCAAAAGGGTACAATACAAACCATGCATATCAATGATCTGCACCACGCGTACAAACTACTAAAAAGCTATGTCCCCAAAAAGCCGGCTGATGGCTACACCCTTGAAACCATGAGGGCTATTATGCGCGCGCTCGGTAATCCACAAAATAACTACAAGGTTGTACATATTGCCGGTACATCGGGCAAAACGTCTACCGCATACTATACTTCGGATCTGCTGCGTCGTATGGGGGCAAAGGTTGGGCTGACTGTATCGCCGCACGTTACGGATGTCAACGAGCGTGTGCAGATCGATGGTACAGCATTGCCTGAGGCAATGTTTTGCGACGAGCTAGGCGAGTTTTTAGAAATAATTAACAAGTTAAGCGTAAGTCCGAGTTATTATGAACTACTTGTGGCTTTTGCATTCTGGGAGTTCGACAGGCAGGCAGTTGAATACGCTGTGGTAGAGGTTGGCCTTGGAGGGCTGCTAGACGGCACTAATGTGATTTCACGCCCAGACAAAATTTGTGTCATAACTGATATTGGGTTTGATCATGTACGGCTGCTTGGCAATACGCTCCCAGAAATAGCCGCCCAAAAAGCTGGCATTATTCACGAGCATAACGTGGTCTTTTGCTACGCCCAAACGGACGAAGTTGATGACGTCATTCGTGAGGTGTGTCGGCGCGAACATGCTGTACTCAATGTATGTGTGTCGTCGCAGCCTGATTTACAATCCGATGTACCATTGTTCCAGCAGCATAATTTCGCACTGGCGCTACAGGCGGCTCGTTACATACAGGAACGAGATCAACTCAGGGTGATAACAAACCAGCAGAAGGTAGCAAGTATGTGTACACATATTCCTGGTCGCATGGAAGTGTTTCGTTGGCAGGGCCGAATGTTGGTGCTAGATGGTGCGCACAATGGCCAAAAAATGCAGGCACTTACTAAAAGTTTAGCCAAACGATTTCCAGACACGCAATTCACCGTAGTGCTCAGCATCAGCATGGCCACCGAAGATAAGACCGACCAGATGCTAGACGCTCTACTGCCGCTAAGTAGTCGGGTTATCGTGACGCCGTTTACTGCCCAGCAAGATTTGCGTAAACACTCGACAAGCATAAACGAAATATTGAAACAATGTGAACAGCGGGGTTTTAGCTCTATAGAGCGTGCAGATTCTGTTGCCGATGCGTATGCAATGTTGCTGCACGATACGAACACACACGCGTTAATTTGTGGTTCGCTCTACCTGCTCAATAAGATACGCCCGTTAGTAATTGCCGATCATGCTACAGTAGACATATGATTCGTTGTATTGCAGCAATTGATATAAAACGAGGGCTTGCCAACGATGCGGGTATACCGTGGGATCTTCCGAAAGATCGGCAGTACTATCGTGAACGCGTGGCCGGGCATAGCGTATTGATGGGACGTGGGACCTATAACGAAACACGCAAACCGGTAGGGAAGTTGCCGGACTTTGTCGCGACGAACGATTCTCAGAAGCTACGCGACGGTTTTGCCCGTGTTGCAGATCCGAGGAGTTTTTTGCAAAACACGAACGAAGACATCTGGGTGATTGGCGGGGCAGGATTATTCGCCTCGGTGATTGATCTGGCTGACGAATTGTATTTAACCATAATCAATCAAGACTTTGGGTGTACGAAGTTTT
>CAYUBG010000091.1:0-1941 GCA_964442995.1 uncultured Candidatus Saccharibacteria bacterium
AGGAAGATTATTTTGCAAGCATGAGCAAGTAAAAGACCCCATCTTGCGATGAGGCCCATTACTTGGTAGCCCAGGTACGTTCGAATTGGAACGTACTTCTTACGGAGCTATGTCGTTGGAAGATATTGAAAGCTCAACAGGTTCAGAACGTTGGTCTGCTGCTTAACTTCGCTTAGTGTGCCAAACTACAACTAACGTCCAAATTTGTATGAGAACCAAAAGTGTTAGTTGTGCATAAGTAACAAACCTATGCAAAATGTACAGACTAATAAGTGCAGTAAAAGATGTCACCACAAGCATATAGAAAAAGTATTGACTAGCTTTACTTATCGGCTCCAACGGGTGCTCACGCAAAAACCAAATCATAGCTATATATCCCGCCACTGCTATGCAATTAAATAGGTTATGAGCTAAGTCGCCAGTACCCCCATTGCCCGTATATGGTATCCACCCAGTCAGGGTGAACGCTATTCCTGCGATAAATGCAGTATAAGGTATTCTTCTTGAAATATGTTTTAGAGAAAGTCCAAATAAGAAGTAAGTTATGCCCACGGTTGTTAGGGTAAGACCAAAAATCAATGGTAATGGGCTTTGGGCAGTGGATACAGTACTTATCGCTTTATTGGTATTGTATGAAGCCAAGTAGTGTATGCCTAATAGAATTCCGCACCACTCGATAACTAAAGTAATTGGTCCAAAATACAGTAGTTTACTCGTCATTTTCTGCACGCACTAATCATACCAAACCACTAAAAAAGACTCGAACCGTTTTACACCTTAGGATTTAAGCAAACAAAAAACCCCTGCTTTTTCTAACAGAGGTCAAAATGCTTATGGTATGCGCGACAGAATCGAATTGGAACGTTATCCTTGAGGCGTCAGCCAGGTGGATACAGCTTTCTAGGGGTGTCTGTCTTTGTACTCAATCGAGCTGACTTTGTGTCCTAGATGTCGTTCTGTTTTCGTAACACCATCTTCTTCGAAACGACGAGAATCAAAGACGTAGGCGCCTAGCCGAGGGAATAGGCTGGCAGGTTTGCTTTTGACTGCTCTCTCGCCACGAAACGTGACCACACGTAATTGTTCTGGATTAGTGACTTCTTGAATATCAGTAATTACTTTTGTTGAGCCATCGGGTTGTTGCTCCACCACTTCTATCCTGGTCTTTTCTGTGGAGCTCCTCAGCAAATATGCAGCTGCAACTGTTCTTGCATCATTGATGCCAACATCTACAAATACGGTAATGTCTTGCTTAGGTTGCTCTACCCCTGTCTTTGTTTTGAAGCGAGTAGTGTGTCCGTCAGCGTCGTATGTATATATCGAGCCCTGAGAAGTAGTGAATGAGCTTACTGAATCCTGTGGGCGGGTTTCAGGTGTTGCAGGGGGTTCAGCCTGTACATCAATAGGGCTGGGGTTGGGCTGACCGGACGTTTCTTCTGCCATAAGTTCAATCATACCAGACTAATGAAAATGACCCCTGTTTCGAGAGGCCAAAATGCTTACGGTAGCCCAAGTACATTCGAATTGGAACCTTATTCTTACAGAGCTATATAGATGGATGCACTACTTTGCTAATTTCAATAAGATTATGCTTCACCTCGTTGAGCAGGGGTAAACGTGTCTAGCCATTCCATTTCTATTGATTGCGCCATGATGCCAATGGTAACTTTTTGCTCTTGGGTTAAGCCTTGAGTTCCCTGAATATTACCAAAACGGAGCACTATCGCTTCGGCTAGATCGGGATCTACAGCATCAATAGTTGGAGGTTGTCGACCATCGGTTTCGTATCGGTGACCATTCACTTCGAATTCAACGGCTTTCGCTTCCCTCAGAGCAAGCCAAGATGCGAAGAAAGCTGTGTTTGCGAGTTCGCCCCAGTTACGCAGTTTTAACCTTTCTGGATCAGTTTCATCAGGTACCGCAACAGCACTTTCCGTTGCT
>CAYUBG010000092.1:0-1937 GCA_964442995.1 uncultured Candidatus Saccharibacteria bacterium
GCGTTGGCTTGCGGAGCCAAAGGTCGTAGGTTCGAATCCTGTCGGGTGTACCAAATAAAGACGGTCAGCTTGCCTGGCCCTTTTTATTTGCTCATGCTTGCATTCACAACTAAGTTTTGCGATAGTGTTTCGCAATGAAGTTCTTACTACTGATAGTGATATTCTTTGGGGCACCTTTATTCCTCTTGAACAATTTTGTTATGCCCGAACTACAGCACTTACAAGATTTCTACAGCAACGTAGATCAAATTGCACAACGTGCTGCAATCGATAATTAATTCGTAGTAATTTTATATTCTGTATTTGGCTTGCGTGCAAAAGCATGGCTATAATACAAAACAATGACGGGGGCAGAAAGTCTGGTTTTACCCGAAATGGACAGACCACATGAAGAATGTGGGGTAATTGCAGTATATTTACGTACTGACATAGAACTGCCTGACGGAATGAGGCCAGAACACATCGCATATGACGGCCTCAAGCAGTTGCAGCATCGTGGCCAAGATGCGGCCGGAATCGCCGTAATGGACAATGGCACCGGCCGGCTGATGGTGGCAAAAGGCCTGGGGAAAATACCACAGGCGCTAGAAAATGGTAACAAACTTAAAGATTTGCCTGAGGGCAACATCGCTATTGGCCATACTCGTTACGGAACAATGAAAAAGTTACCAGAGGCTCATCGTTGGCGGGCAGCCCAGCCCATAAATGAATTTTGTAGGTCGGGTTCTTTTGCGATTGCTCAGAATGGTGACATAGCCAACGACCTAGAAGTATGCGAAGCCAACGGTTACCGACGAGAAAATTTTGTAAGCGATACTGAAATGATTGCGCAATTGATGCGAGATATCGTTGATGATGACCGTGGTGTCGAGGAGGCTTTGCTTGCGGTCACGAACCAGCTACAAGGAGCATACTCAATAGTAGTTGCTTCGGATGACAAGATCATCGGCCTACGTGACCCGAACGGTTTTCGGCCGCTTATACTTGGTGAAATTGGAGATGGGATGGGATGGGTAATGGCATCTGAGCAGGCTGCGCTTGATAAATCTGGTGCGAAATTTGTTCGAGAGATAGAGCCTGGCGAGATGGTGATCATTGAGGGGAATGAGCTAGCTAGTTATCCACCAGAGGAAAAGTTAAAAAAACAGCAAAGGCTATGCGCCTTCGAGATTATTTATCTGTCTCGAACAGACAGTCACTACTCAGGCGAGAATGGTGATGCTATCCGCGAGCGTCAAGGTGAAGAATTGGCTCGTCAAAACAGTGGTATTGCAGCAGATCTAGTCATTTGTGCGCCAAACTCAGGATTGCCCGCATCAGTCGGTTTTAGTAGAGAAAGCGGTATACCGTGGGGGCAAGGACTTGTAAAAAACGAGGGCTCAGATCGAACATTCATAACACCCGGCCAAGAAGCGCGTGAGGCCAAGGTTCGTGACAAGCTCAACCCAAATCGAGCGATTATCAACGGGAAACGTTTGATCGTTGTCGATGACTCAATCATTAGGGGTACTACTACAAAAACAATGATTAAAATGCTGCGAGAGGCCGGAGCTGCCGAGATACATATGATGATTGCATCCTCTCCTTATCGATGGCCCTGCTTCTTTGGGATGGATACCCGAGACAGATCAAAGCTAAAGGCGTTCGAGGCAGAAATTAAATTGCTTGAGCAAGGCATTGAACCTAACGAAGAGAATATCGTTGAATGGATGAGGAACTATATCGGCGCCGATTCACTGAGTTACCTTAGTCTGCCAGCCTTAGAACGTGCGGCGGGCGCTGCAGGTAGGGGGCTGTGTATGGCGTGTATGGACGGTGACTATCCTGTGGAAATTCCTGCTCGGTTACTTTAAATCAATCTGTTAAAATACCCCTGTTATATGGAGAGGTGTCCGAGTGGTTGAAGGAGCTGCTCTCGAAAAGCAGTATGCCGGCAA
>CAYUBG010000093.1:0-1919 GCA_964442995.1 uncultured Candidatus Saccharibacteria bacterium
AATTGTAAATGAACAGATTGCCAAAGATTTACAGGTGTCGTGGGCTGAATATCCCACCGAGGAAGCTACCGGACCCTTAGGTGCTTTAGGCCAGTTTGGCGATCGCTATGGCGACACAGTGAAGGTGTATAGTATGAAAGACGCAAAATCACCCAAAGGAGAGCGACCGTTTAGCTTTGAGATTTGTGGCGGTCCGCATGTTGACCATACGCTCCAACTATTTGAAGATGGCAAGAAGTTTAAAATCCTTAAAGAGGAGTCATCATCCGCCGGCATCCGGCGTATAAAGGCGGTATTAGCATGACATACACCGGTACCTACTTTCCATATCCATCACCTGAACACCCGGATCGCCTAGAGATTGTCATGGATAAGGCAACTGATGTGCCGCCGGCTAAAGAGGGGCTGGAAGGGCTGGGATTTTCAGTGACGAAAACTGGCTTGGTGCTTGGTCATATGGCTATTGATGCAACTGAGGCCGAATTACAGATTGCTAGAACAGTAGTCCAGGGGCCACTACACGAACAAGGGTAGAACTGCTATAATAAAGCAGCTTATGCTTGATAAAATAAAGACACTCAAAAGCACTGTTGTTGCTAAGGCCAAGACATCAAAAATTGGCGATCAGTATGTTGTTGCGCTAGATATTGGTACAGAGTATGTGAAGGCGCTTATCGGAAAAATTGTTGGTGATAGCATTGAAATTGTTGGTATGGGGAGAGTCCACCAGGAGCTGACCGACATGCAGTCAGGCGCCATTGCTGACATTGGTTCTGTGGTACGTAATTGTAACGATGCACTGACAGAAGCAGAGAATCAGGCTGGCGTCAGTACTAAAGCGGCTGTACTAGGCATTGCAGGCGAGCTTGTTAAGGGCACGACAACCACTATTCGTTGTAGGCGAAAAAATGCCAAGACAGAAATGGATGAAGCAGAGGTAGCGCACATTATTAGTCTCGTGCAGCAGCGTGCTCGTGAACGTGCAAAGCAGCAACTTGCCTGGGAGCTTGGCGGAAAAGACGTCGAAATTCGGCTGGTAAATAGTGCTTTGGTAAATATCGAAATTGACGGCTATCAGGTAACCAACCCAATAGGTTTTGCTGGCAGTGAAGTGGTTGTTCAACTATATACCGCATTTGCACCGATGATTCATATTGCTGCACTCGAACGTACAGCAAAAGAGTTGGACCTTGATTTATTGGCGGTAGCCGCAGAACCATTTGCTGTATCACGATCAGTAATTGGTGATGATATGGGCACCGGTATGAGCGCTATTCTGATGGATATTGGCGGTGGTACAACCGATATTGCAGTAGTGAATGATGGCGGGGTACAAGGTACAAAGATGTTTGGTATTGGAGGACGGGCTTACACCAAGAGTATCGAACGAGACCTGGGTGTATCATTCAATCAAGCCGAAAAACTAAAAATAGCCCTTGGCACTAACAAAATACCTCCAGCAAAAGAAGCGATTTTGCAGAAAAGCCTTCGTAAAACACTAGATGTATGGGTTTCGGGAGTGGAGCTTGCGCTGGCCGAATTTACACAGTTAGATCATCTGCCACGAAAGCTGCTTCTTTGTGGTGGTGGTTCGAGTCTGGACCTACTCGTAAATGAACTTGAATCGAGCGACTGGTACAAAGAATTGCCGTTTACACGTAAGCCTGTCGTGCAACATATTCAGCCGGCACAGGTGGTGGGTATTATTGACAAAACCGGCACGGTCACCGATCATACATTCATTACTGCCATGGGGTTACTGCGTGTTGGTTTAGATACGCTTCAGCAAGACGAGACTTCTAGCGGCGGTTCATTTCGACAGAAAATTGATAAATTATTGAGGGTATAATATGGCTGAAGCAACAAAAGAAACAATTTATATAGATGTTGATGATGAAATAACATCGATAATTGAGAAA
>CAYUBG010000094.1:0-385 GCA_964442995.1 uncultured Candidatus Saccharibacteria bacterium
AACCGCAAAGCCATACACCCCTCCGGTAGGCGTCCCATCCTTAGTGCTCAGGCTGGGCATGGCATAGTACCCACGGTAAAAAACACTCTTGCCATCAATAATAGCCAATGTTTTTCTCTTCGGTGAGGGCGAAGCTTCTGCCATAGTATCAGTATACGCTGTACTAACAGATTGGACCACTGCGTTCAAGAATCAGAGCTAAAATACAAGACGCGTAATCACCACTCATCACTATGGGATAAGATTCTTATTCGTCTCTTGATAGATGAGCAGTAAGTACCCGCTCTACTTCATTTCGAAATACATCAATATCACTGCCGTTATTTTGCAATACGATATCAGCACGCTCTTTGACGGCCCCCATATTCAGCGTTGCTTCGTCGCC
>CAYUBG010000094.1:395-1453 GCA_964442995.1 uncultured Candidatus Saccharibacteria bacterium
GCCTACCGGCGTCATTTCACGGGCTTCTTCGGCCAAAAATTCTTCAAAAGTTTTGTTGTCTTCGACTCGACCACGATTGTTGCTGATAATGCGATCGTAACGTACCTTTGGGTCGGCATCAACCCATAAAACTATACCTCCTAGTTCATGCACACGATCCGCTTCACCTGGATGCCGCAAACTACCTACAACTAGTCCTTTGTAATTGCCTTCTCTGTATAACTCCACCCCTTTGTCTACAATAGCCGCCATACCAAGTTCACGTCGCCATTCTGCGCTGAGCGCAGCCTTGTTGACTCTCTCGTGAGAAAGCCCTCGCCTTGTCAGTTCATTGCCAAGCATAGTTGTAGCGTCGGCAAATAACCAACCAAATTTTTCTGCCAACAATCGAGCAACCGTATCTTTCCCAGAACCGTTCGTGCCCGATAATCCAATAATTTCCATAGCTATGATATATAATCGTGTAGTTTTTTTGCGTCTTTGTGCTTTCGCAGCTTAGCGAGTGCTTTGGCCTCGATCTGACGAATACGTTCACGAGTTACGTTAAATTCTTGGCCTACTTCTTCGAGTGTATGACTCTTGCCATCTTCCAGACCGAATCGTAACTTAAGTATTTTTTGCTCTCGCTCTGTTAGTGCACCAAGCATGTCTTTGACGTGTTCTTTGAGTAATTGTCCTGTAGCAGATTCTTCGGGACTTACGGTATCTTCGTCTTCGATAAAATCACCAAGCACACTGTCCTCTTCGTCATCACGGACTGATGCATCAAGTGAACTAATATCTTGCTTGATCTTCATGATATGTTCGACTTTCTCGACATCAATCTCCATTGCCTTAGCAATCTCTTCGTTTGTTGGCTCGCGGTTGAGTTCTTGGGTTAGGCGACGCTGGGTTCGCAAAAGCTTATTAATAGTTTCGACCATGTGGACGGGTATACGAATCGTTCGTGCCTGGTCGGCAATGGCCCGTGTAATAGCCTGTCGAATCCACCAAGTTGCATAGGTACTAAACTTGAACCCTTTATCAGGATCAAATTTCTCGACTGCTCGCAACAAGCC
>CAYUBG010000094.1:1463-1790 GCA_964442995.1 uncultured Candidatus Saccharibacteria bacterium
TGTTGCCCTCTTGGATGAGATCCAGCAAATCTAGACCGCGTCCAACGTATCGTTTTGCTATACTCACGACCAAACGCATGTTTGCCTCTGCCATTTTATCTTTGGCGTCTTTCTCGCCAGCCACAACTCGTTGCGCCAACGCTAACTCTTCTTCAGCGGTCAATAACGGAATCTTACCAATCTCGCGCAGATAAAGTCGTACCGAGTCATCAGCAACATCATCTAAGTACACCTGTTCGTTCAGAACAATTTCTTCTTCACCTTCTTCGTTTGCCCACTCATCGCTCATCTCGGCGCTACCAGCAGGTCCGCCGGTAATCTTGATGG
>CAYUBG010000095.1:0-1769 GCA_964442995.1 uncultured Candidatus Saccharibacteria bacterium
AGATTTGTAGTCGGGGTTGGCAACAATATATGCAGCCAAGACTGGCGCTGCGGCAATCCGGGCATAGCATAAACCATCTGCGCCTTGGCGCAGCCAACGGGCTACTCGCTGTTTGCCGAGGCTGGGGGTTTTCTCCATGTCGCACCACTGTAACAATCTGCGTTTAATCGAGCAAGTATAAGCATATTGAGATCGGTTATAAAATGTCTATAATCATAACCAATATATAAAGGGGAAGTGGGCATGAAAAGACACAATCAAGATGGATCACACGTTTTAGCCTTAGGCCTAGCTATTTTGGTAGTCGGAATCGTTGGGTTAGTTGGATGGCGTGTTTTGGGTAATAAAACAAAGCCTAATAGTAATCAGAGTTTGCCGGCAGGTTCAAAACAAAATCAAACGACCCAGGATAGTCCCGAGCAGAATGAGTTGATCTGGCAACAAACAGCCGATGGCTGGCAATCGACCAAAACACCACCAGCTTGTCCCGATCCGCTTACTATGCAAACACCAGTAGACATATCTATTGTGACTTCTATTTTGTATCCTGGACAGATTCGTGGCGGTAACTACAAGCCTCATGGAGGTTTTCGGTTCGACAAAACCAGTAACGACAAAATAACGGTCAAGGCACCTATCGACGCATTCTTGGTGCGTGGCGGACGTTACCTGGCCGAGGGCGAAGTGCAATACACGTTCGATGCCATGAATAACTGTGGTGTCATGTATAGGGTTGGACACCTGCGAGTCCTACCGGCTAATTTGCAGAAAATAGCCGATACTTGGCCCGAAGCCCGCGAAGGTGATTCACGTACCCAACAGATTATGCCAGCGGTGTTGATTAAAAAAGGTGAAACACTGGCTACGACTGTAGGCATAATCAAAGACAAAAATGCCTTCTTTGACTGGGGCGTATACGACTATCGTAAAACTAATGATGCATCCAAGAGCGCGACGTATCAACAACAACATACTCAAGATAAGGAGTTGGCTTGGCATGCGTTATGTTGGTTTGACTTGCTGGGCAGTAAAGACTCAGCAACTGTTAAGAGCTTACCGGCGGGCGATTCTACTAGCGGCAAAAATAGCGACTACTGCAAATAGTTGTTGTGGTTAATACGTTTGTGCTCCACAGTGCTTGTGCTTAAATGAGGATATGAAACAAGCATCACGATTTACACCGTGGTTGCTTATCGGCCTGCTGGTGGGACAGCTCGGTATGGTAGCCACACCAAAGAAGGTTCACGCCGATACAAACTTAATCGCTAATCCGTCGCTGGAACTTGCTAACGCGGCCGGCACTGCTCCGCAAGGTTGGCAGACCGATCAGTGGGGCAGCAATACCGCCAGTCTGACCTATGCCAACGATGGCTATAGTTCTGCACACAGTGTCAAAGTGACGATGAGTAACTTTGCTAGCGGTGACGCTAAGTGGTTTTTTGACCCAGTAAGCGTCAGTGCCAGTACCACCTACACCTTTAGCGAATATTACAAATCGAGCCTGACTACTCACATCGTGGCCATGAGCTATAACGCTAGCGGGGCAGTGAGCTACTACGATGTTGATGTGGCCGTACCAGCTTCGGCCACCTGGAAGAGTTACACTAAGACGTTCAAGACTAAAAGCACCAGCAAAAAGATCACTTTATTACACGTAGTCGAAGGTAATGGTTGGCTGCAAACAGATGCGGTCAGTTTGAACGGTGGTACGGCACCTACTCCCACCCCCGTGCCAGATCCAGCCAACCCTGTAGTTAACCCATCAGTCG
>CAYUBG010000096.1:0-1087 GCA_964442995.1 uncultured Candidatus Saccharibacteria bacterium
GCGTGCAGTAATTTTGCGCTTGGGTCGCGTTCAGGCCGCAAAAGGTCCTGGTATTAGAGTGATTATTCCTATAGTAGACCGGCTCATAAAGGTGGGGATTCGCATTGTTACGCTGCCAGTACAGAGCCAAAAAATCATCACCAAAGATAACGTGTCAATCGATGTTGCGGCCGTTGCCTACTATCATGTTGTCGACCCTGTAAAAGCAGTTGTAGCAGTCGAGAATGTGCAATCTGCCATTTATCAAATAGCACAAACCACAGTTCGTAATGTTGTAGGTCAGAGCACACTAGACGAAGTGCTAAGTCAGACGGCAAAGATCAATGAAGCCATCAAGGTAATTCTAGACAAAACCAGCGAAGAATGGGGCGTGTTCGTCGATACTGTGGAACTAAAAGATATACAATTGCCAGATAGCATGCAGCGTGCCATGGCAAAAGAAGCCGAGGCAGAGCGTGAAAAACGGGCCAAGATTATTGCCGCAGAAGGCGAGCAGCTTAGCGCAGCTAAACTAGGCGAAGCCGCAGATATCATAAAAGCGCACCCGATCGCGTTACAGCTACGTAACCTGCAAGTTCTTAGCGAAATCGCAGTAGAGAAAAACAGCACGATCATCTTCCCGAGTCAGTTCATGGATACCGTGAGTGATGTGAAGGCATTCATGGCAAAAGAACACAAATAATGAGTCGACCGTCGCGTGTACTAAGATTTAGGGATGCTGGCGGTGACTACGAGGTGGAAGTCTTTGATTCGCCAAGCCCAAAAGGCATAGTTTTTACTGTCCACGGTTTTGGGACACGGCGATATGATGGCGGGCAGCTATTTGGCAGTATTGCAAACGAGCTGGTCGATTACACAGTGATATTGACTGACCTTAACCAAATTTCCAAACAAGGTACGCTACAAAATCCACTCCGTCTACAGGTAAGCAGACTTACAAGAGTGATAGATGATTTTAGTGAAAAAACCCACAACTCGATTGTTATAGCCCACTCATTAGGCTGTGCGGTTGCTAGTATGGCTAACGCTGAAGTTCGGTTAGCAATATTCTTAGCGCCCGCTGTTGGTCAAATAAGCCCCCGTCTAC
>CAYUBG010000096.1:1124-1722 GCA_964442995.1 uncultured Candidatus Saccharibacteria bacterium
TTCATGAACCGTAGCGGCACGGCAATCGATAAACACGGTACCATGCGAGCGGTGCGTTCCGATGGATCGGTCACCGAAATAACCAAGGAATTTTGGGATCATATTGAAACCATCGATACGCTAAGTATCTATAGTGAATACGTAGAATCTAGACCGACCATATTACTAAGTGCAGCGGAAGACGAACTGTTAAAAGAAGAGAACCACAAGCTGCAAAGCGTAAAGTTTAGTCGACATATAGATATCAAAGACGCAGACCATAACTTTACAGGTGGTGCCCGTAAAAGCTTACTAGATGTTATTAATACTATATTGGAGAATAATGATGATCAAAGATTACCAAAAGCAAATTGATGATGAATTGCAGCAATACGAAAAACCGTACTGGAGTCCGCTTAGCCAGTTTGCGCGGTTAGCAGAAGAAGTCGGTGAAGTGGGGCGAATACTCAACCATAAGTATGGCGATAAGCCAAAAAAGACAACAGAAACCGACGATGACTTAGAAGACGAACTTGGTGATGTGTTGTATGGCATCATTTGTCTGGCTAATAGCGAAGACATTGATCTAGATGTATCGATCCAACGTTCAGCCGCCAAG
>CAYUBG010000097.1:0-336 GCA_964442995.1 uncultured Candidatus Saccharibacteria bacterium
CTGAGCGAACCACCCTATCTTGTTGGCGACTAAACGATGCCGTCGTAAAGATTGATTCACCAGATGGCTGAATAACCTCAAGTCTTTGATCCGACTTTTTTTGTGCTGCTGAAGCAATGCCAATAGCGGATGTTCCGCTGCCACAAGCCGTTTCTTCAAACACCGTGTTAACTTCTTTTACCCATACGGCAAAGGTAGCCTTACCCGAAGCACTATCGTACGACGTGACACCAACCGCGGGCTGTTCGCGCAGCCGATAGCTATTGTTTGTAAGCAGCTGTTCTAATAGTTCACGCGGGCTTTCGCTAAGGTTCGACGCGTCCACTACAAGTTGTG
>CAYUBG010000097.1:346-1512 GCA_964442995.1 uncultured Candidatus Saccharibacteria bacterium
GAACAAGCACGCCTTCTTTTGCTTTTGAAGTAATGCTCGCTGATTCGGGTATTGGCATTTCAAGGCGAATATTCTTTCCTGCGACCTCAAACGAAAGTGGCTTTGCTGCGCCTGAAACTTCTATAGCACCCGAGTAATCTTTGCCGTCAGTAATAAGCTGTATGGCACTACGAGTTGCGTTACCACAAAACTCTCCTCCAAACATTTCAACACGTGCAATTGCTACGCTTCCAAGTGGCATGGTAACGAAGCAACATTGTTCGATTTCTGGCTGTTCGGGGTAGTTTTGTTTCCACATCTCCATAACTCGGCTATTTAGTGTCTCCCTGTCGCTTCCAAGCAACTGGTCAAATACAACCCCAGTGGTGTTGCCAGATGGATACGCAACCGCCACACGTCGCAGCATCTCGCTATCCCCAAGTTTTTTAGTACCGATTCGCTTGCGAAGATACACTCGTTCGTCCAGTGCAATACCGCCATCACTTCTACGTTGGGATACAACCTCTGTGGTAGGTTCTTCCACAAAGCCCTCGGATCTATATAAACGCAAAGCCTTTTCGTTTTTTATAGTCGTACGAATCTCGAGTGCTTCTGGGCTGGATGCAAGGGACTGTTTTACAAGCTGACGTAAAGTTGCCCTGCCCACCCCCTTACCCTGGGAGTCGGGTCTTACGGCCAACTCTTCAATGTAGTAAACTCCAACGTCCTTCATATACCCACCAGCCAGACAAATTACCTCATTGTTTTCTTGTCCAAATAGCAGGTCACCATTATTTTTAAGTATCGACTCAAATGCCTCAATTACTTCTCCGTCTGTGAATGATTCTTGATACGGGGGCAATTCGAATGCAGTTTGATAGGTTTGAATCGCACCTGTCATTTGCTGTGCATTTAGTTGTGATACATCTGTTACGTTAACAAAATCAATACGTCTAGTATTTTCCATAATTATTTCCTTTCAAGAAATTTTGCATATATAAAACAAAAACGCCGGAGGCGATTCCGGCGTTTGCATTTCTTTTTAGACAATAACTAACTAACCGATTCGCTCCGGCAAAATATGTGCATGGTGCTGGTTAGTTATATAAAACATGATGGTTATTCTAATACAAACCTGTTGTTTGTCAATGGTGCGCGAGAAAGGACTTGAACCTTCACGCCTTGCG